>DATLWH010000140.1:0-14690 GCA_035576505.1 Thermoanaerobaculia bacterium
GAACGTTCGGCAGTATTCCGCCGGCGGCGCTGGTAGTCGGCTTTTTGATCATTCCATTCGCGGTGTGGGAGTTGTACGGCGGAACTCTGCTGACCGCCACCAACCGGATCGGCGTCTATAACCGCGCTCAACTGGTCGGCCGAACGTTCGGCATTTCTTTGATGTTGCTCTGCTGGTATCTGCACCTCGGCGTGGAAACCGCCATCGGCATCGCCGTGCTTTCGCAGGCTGTCGTCTCGTGTACCGGGATCCGCGTGCTATGGCGTGCTGCTGAAGGACAGGTTCGGGCCACGCTTCGCGAGGCGCGCGCGTTGCTTCGCGGCGCGGCGCAGTTGCACCTCAACACCATCAATAGCTACGTGTTGACGTCTCTCGGCGTGCTCATCGTCAACCGCTATTGCAGCCCGGCCGAGACCGGCTGGTACCAATTTTCGGTGTCTCTGACCAATGTCATCCTGGTGATTCCGATGGCGGCGTCCATGGTCCTTTCCGCTCGTGTGGCGCAGGCGGGTCCGGAGCATGTGTGGGCCTCGCAACGCAAAGTTCTTCTCTACCTCCCTCTTCTCATGATCGTGGGATGCATCGTTGCGGCGGTGGCCGCCCCGACCGCCATTCCGCTGGTCGTAGGATCGAAGTATCTTCCCGCCATTCCTCTTTTTCGGTTGTCATTGATCGGGGTGTTGGGTTTCACGGTTGCCGGCATCATGACCAGCCAGTGGATCGGACGGGGCTACTTCTGGCAGATGTCGGTCAGCTCGATTGCTGTCGCGGCCATCCATCTGACGGCGACTCTGGTGCTTGTGCGCCGTCACGGTATGGTTGGCGCCGTTTATGCGAATTTGATCACCAGTGGTGTCGCCATCGTCGGCAACGGGATCCTGGCGCTCCTCTGCGAGTTGCAGTTCCGCAAGGCGGCCGCACGATGACATGGCAGAAGCTCGGCCGGATCTTCGTCCCTGACTGCTCGCTCTGGTGGGCACGAGCGTATGCCTCGTTTCCTACCGCGGATGTGCGTCGTGGACACGGCGTGACGACGCCGCTGGAATTGAGCGCTCCGACTCGGGGTGGGACTCGGAGATGATCTGTTACGCGTATGTCGTCGATGCCGGCACGAACCGCTATCTTTTCTTCAACGGCAACCGGCATGGCTCCACGGGGTTCGGAGTGGCGCGATGGGCCGATTGATCACGCAGGAGAGCGAGAGATGACTCAGGAGAGCGTACTCACTCACGGCGTCCTGAACCGCTCGGAGCGCAGCAACGACGCCATCGACGTTCATATCGAAGAGTTGCGGTTCGAAGGTTTCACACTGGTGCCGAGCGGTCTCGGCGCTGATGATCTGGCGGCGTTGCGCACGCGGCTCGATGCGGTCTACGCGGGACAGGTGGCCGAGTTGGGAGGCGAAGAGGAGCTCGCGCGTTGCAGCGATCTCGATGTGGCCCGTTGCCCTTTCGTCTATGACGACGCGTTTGTTTCCGTCGCGGCGAACCCCAATCTGCTCGCGGTCGTCGAGCGAATGCTGGGCAACAACTTTGTCCTGATGCAGCAGAATGGGCTGCTGACCCGCCCGGCCACTGTGAACTATCAGGTGCGGTGGCATCGCGACCTCAGCTACCAACATTGGGTCAGCACGGAGCCGCTGGCCATCAATGCGCTTCTCGCGCTCGACGAGTTCACGATTCAGTCCGGGGCCACCTTCGTGCTTCCCGCGTCGCACCATCGCCCGGAGTTTCCGTCGGATGAATACGTGCGCCGCCATGAGCGCGTGCTCGAGGCACCGCCGGGGACGTTCCTCGTTCTCGATGGAATGCTGTTTCACCGGGCCGGCCGCAACGTCTCGGGCCATCCTCGCCGCGCCGTCAACCATTTGATCGGCCGCCCGTTTCTCGGCCAGCAGTTCGACTTTGCCGCCATGCTCGGCGACCGCTATGCCGAGGACTCCCTGCTTTCGCGTTACCTTGGGTATCGCTGGCGTCCGCAACCTGATGTTGCCTCCTGGCGTGCGCAGCGCATGCTGCCTGCGCCCTCGAGCCTTTAACCATGAGACCAGACTCTCCCATCCCCTATCTCTACCCGTAGGACGAAGTCCGTGAGTCGATGCTCGACCCGCTTCGGATCCCGCCAGACGGGACAGTCCTCGAGACAGGTTGCGGAACTTGCCGGGACTCCATACGCATCACACGCCGCCTGCGGGAAGGCGGGCACGTGTATCTTCAGGATCTTTCACCAAATATGCTGCGCATCGGCAAAGAGAAGATCGATGCGATGCGCGGCAGAGGCGTCATCGCTTGCGAAGTCGACTTCTTCACCGGAAATGCCATCACTCTCCCGTTCCAGGATGGTTTCTTCGATGCCGCGTTTCACTTCGGCGGGATCAATCTCTTCGGCGATAGATCGAAGGCAGTGGCCGAGATGGCTCGAGTGGTGAAAAAGGGGGGCCGTGTCGTCTTCGGCGACGAGGGACTGGCCCCCTGGTTGCGCAAGACCGAGTACGGAAAGATCCTGATGAACTCGAGCGCGCTCTATGCGTACGAAACGCCGTTCGATGCCATGCCGGTGTCGGCGCGCGAGGTCTCCCTGCAGTAACGAGACAAGAATTCATGGCCGATCCTCTCGTTTCCGTCTTTCTGCCGGCTTACAACCAGATCGCATACATCGACGAAGCGATCCGCAGCGCCGTCGAGCAGGATTACAACAACCTGGAGGTGCTCGTCGGCGATGACGGCTCGACCGATGGAACAGTGGACAGAATCCGCGAATGGGCATCGCGTTATCCCGATCGCGTCATTCCGGTGCTGGGACCGCACGTCGGCATCACCGCCAATTGCAATCGAATCTTCCGGCAAGTCCGCGGCAAATACGTATTCGGCCATGCCGGTGACGACGTCTTCCTCCCCGGCAAGGTCAGAAAGCAGGTGGACTGGCTCGAGGAGGATGAACGCCGTGTGATGTGCGGTCATGCCGCGGAGGCTTTTGATGCCTTGACCGGACAAACGTTGTACTTGACCACCGACAGCCGGCCTCTCGTCAGTGGAAGAGGCGCAATGAGGATGCTCGACCAGTTTGGTCTTTTCCCTGACATTTCCGTTGCCGGCCGACGAAGTGCCTACCCCCCCGGCGGCTACGACGAGCGCGTCGGTCTCGTCTCCGTGTTCAAGATCAACGTCGACATACTGGCTTCCGGCGGCGAGTACGGTTACGTCGGCGGTGTGCTTGCACGCTACCGAGTCCATCCGGAGAGCATCTCCCGGCGCAGCACGTGGGATCCGGAGGTTCACAGGAATTTTTTGGAAGGATATCTGACGGCTCTGGCGATCACGGAGGCGAACCATTCCCACCTCGTGGCAAGTTGCCGCAACGCGCGCGCGCGGCTGCTGTTCAGCGAAGGCCGATGGCAGCAGGTCCGGGGCGGAGACAGCGCGGCGCGCCGCTATTTCGCCGCGGCAGCTCGCGATAACCCGGTCCTGGCGTGGAAAGCGGCGGCGGCCTGTGCCCTTACCTATCTTCCCAGGCCGCTTCGCGAGCGAATCGAGACGCGCTTGCGGTCGTCAAATCAAACATGACCACCACAATCGACGATTGCCGTCTCCTCGACTTCCCGCGCATCACCAGCCGGGAGGGGAGCATTACGCCACTCGAGGAGACGAGCAGCGTTCCGTTCTCCATCGCGCGAATCTTCTACATTTACGACGTACCGGGGGGCGCCAGCCGCGGCGGACACGCCCATCGCGATGTCGAGCAACTGATCGTTTCTGTCATGTCCTCGTTCGATGTTGTGCTGGATGATGGGCACAACCGCAGGGTGGTCACCCTCAATCGCGCCTATTACGGTTTATACGTCCCGAAGTTGATCTGGTCCGAGCTCGTGAATTTCTCGTCGGGTGCGGTCTGCCTCGTGCTCGCATCAGATCTGTACTC
The DNA here is from genome assembly GCA_035576505.1 of Thermoanaerobaculia bacterium. Taxonomy (GTDB): domain Bacteria; phylum Acidobacteriota; class Thermoanaerobaculia; order Gp7-AA8; family Gp7-AA8; genus JADGNZ01. The sequence goes on from DATLWH010000140.1 coordinate 3,919, forward strand.
CGAGGACGACTACTTCCGACGGTACGAGGAGTTTCTTCGCTTCAAGACCGGAGCCCCGTGATGACGAACCGGACAGCTGTGCCGTTTCTGGACGTCAAGGCTGGATATGACGAGCTACGCACCGACCTCGATGCAGCCTACCGGCGCGTAATGGAGTCAGGGTGGTACATCCTCGGCGAAGAAGTGGAAGCATTCGAGCGCGAATTCGCCTCCTATTGCGGCGCAAAACATTGCGTCGGCGTGGCGAACGGACTCGACGCCCTTCATCTCATCCTCCGCGCCGCCGGCATTGGCAACGGCGACGAGGTCATTGTCCCCTCGAATACCTACATCGCCACATGGCTGGCCGTCACGCACGCCGGCGCCCGGCCCATCCCTGTCGAGCCGGATCAGGGCACGTACAACATCGATGCGAACCGGATCGAAGACGCGATCACACCGCGCACGAGAGCAATCCTTGCCGTCCATCTTTACGGGCAACCTGCAGACATGGCCGCGATCAACGAAATCGGCCGGGCGCGGGGACTGATGATCATCGAGGATGCCGCACAAGGGCACGGAGGGCGCGTCGCCGGAATCCGTACGGGCGCCCTGGGCGATGCAGCCGGCTTCAGTTTCTATCCGGGCAAGAACCTCGGTGCTTATGGAGACGCCGGAGCGGTGACGACCAGCGACGATGGCCTCGCCGGCCGTGTGCGAGTCCTGCGCAACTATGGCTCGCGCGTGAAGTATCACAACGAGACGCTCGGCATGAACTCGCGCCTCGACCCGCTGCATGCGGCGATGCTGCGGGCCAAACTGCCGCGGCTTGATGATTGGAACGGGCGCCGGAGCGCGGTGGCCGCGAGATACCGGCAGGGACTGGCGGGCGTTCGCGATCTGGTCCTCCCGACGGTTCCGGCCGGCATCGATCCCGTCTGGCACCTTTTCGTCGTTGGCTATCCGCGGCGCGACGATCTTCAACGGCATCTCACCCAACGTTCCATCGGCACGTTGATCCATTACCCCATTCCACCCCACTGCTCAGAGGCGTATCGATCGCTCGGTTTCGCTGCCGGCTCGTTCCCGCTCGCCGAGTCAATGGCGAAGAGCGTGCTGAGCCTTCCGATGGGGCCGCACCTGAGTGACGGCGAAATCGACGTAGTGGTCGACACAATCCGCTCGTACTGCGAATAGCGATCAGGATCGCGCTGTGGGATCGGATAAGTCGGCATTCTGAAGATCTTATGAAGATCGTGTATTCGTACAACAAGCGCGGTTTCGAAGCGGACATGTTCCGCGACGAGATTGCCGCCGGTTCTGACGAGCGTTACTCGTTCATTCCCTTTAATCACGAACCATATGTGGAAACGAATCGCTGTATCCGTGCCCAGTTATTAGACAATCTCTACTATGCGAAAGATCCCGGCCTGATGCGCCTTTACGCCGATATCGAGATGATGATCGGCGATCTGCGCGCCGACGCACTACTTGTCGACAATGTCCTGCCATACCATCCCGAGTTCCTGCGCAAACTGGACGTCTTCAAGGTGATGCGCACCACGGATGGACCAATCGCCGCGTACGACCGCGATTTCGCGTATGTGCACGCGTATGATCAGATTCTAATCCACAGTCCCGCCTACAGCAGCGAGCTGTCGATGGAGGAGAAGCTGCGGTATGTCGGTGCGAAGGACGTACGGTTCTGGCCGCTCGGCGTTTTTTCACCGATGTACGATCATTCCAAAACGGCAGAGACCATCCTGTCTCAACGGCGCGACATCGACATTCTCTTCATCGGCGTGCCACACCCGAGCAAGATGTCAATGTTGGCCGTCGTGAAAAAGGCATTCGGCTCCCGCTGCGTAATCCGAGGCGCGGCGACCCTGAAGCAGAACCTTTATTATAACGCCATGTTCGGATGGCCCGGGTGGGTGAGGCCCGTTGCCTTCGAGGAATATGTTCCGCTCTATCAGCGGACGAAGATCGGGTTCAATATCCACAACCGCGGCGATTACACCGTTGGGAGCTTCCGCCTCTTCGAGTTGCCTGCGAACGGCGTGATGCAGATCTCCGACGGAGGCGAATATCTCGATTCCTTCTTCAAGGTCGGTGAGGAGATCGTCCGCCACCGCAGGGACGATCTCGTGGATAAGATCCGCTTCTACCTGGATCACCACGATGAGCGCAATGCCATTGCCCTTGCCGGATATCAAAAGGTCATGCGCGAAGACTTGATGAAGCATCGTCTGCGACGCGCCGGCGAATTGATCGAGGATGGCATCCGCATCAGGAAGGGCGCGGCCGAGCGGCCTGTGTGCCCGTAAAAAAAGAGGCGGGCCGCTCGGCCCGCCTCCGCTTCGTTATCGAAGATGCGAGTCTTACTGCTGCGCGATGCCACCCGTGGTGCAGGTGTTGGTGCCGCCGTTCCCTTCAATGACATTGTTGCCGAAGCACCTCGTGGTTCCGGATCCGGAGAGGCCCTGGGCGGTGTTGCCACTGATGAAGGAGCGGGAGATGCGGACCACCGGCGTGCCGCCGCCGGTTCCTGAGGTGACGCCGTTCTGGTTCCCGATGATCGTGCAGCTCTCGATGGATCCGAGTGATCCCGTTCCCTCGACCACAACGCCAGAGGGGTTATTGGCCACCGTGGTCCGCGTCAGCGTGATCGCGTTGTTCGTGCCACCGAGATCGACTCCCGAGCTACCGTTCTGAGACAGCACCGAGTCCTCAACGTCGACTCCGGTCACGCCCCCACCAGTCGGGTTGGTCAGAATGGCCGCGATCGTATTCGAGCGAATGTCGCAATGGGTCACATGGACGGAAACAGTGCCCGACGTGTTCGCCACGCGGATCCCGCTTGCCGAGAAATTCTGGATGCGGCAATTCTCCACGAACACCGCTTTCGCGGAATTGACCTGAATGCCGTTGATGCCCGTGAAGTTCGAGCCGTGGATGTCCAGATTGCGCAGAATGACCACGTCCGTCGTGGCCGCGCTCACGTTGATTCCGTTCGTTCCCGCAACCAGGACGCCGGAGATCTGCTCGCTGCCGTCAAGGGTGATTCCCTTGGTGATGGTGACGGCGCCGAAGCCGCCCGGATCGAGGACGCTGATCTCGCCGTTGGCCGCGGTCTTCGAGATCGCGCCCGCGAACGTTTTGCATGGAGCGGTGCGGCTGCACGGGTTCACGTCATCCCCGACGCCGGAAACCCACGTGCGCGTCGCCTGCGCCTGGAGCGATACGGTTAGTCCGATGGAAATCACAATCATGATGAGTAGAGATACGTTCTTCTTCGACACGGTAAGATCCTCCTCCTCGGTTGTTGTTTTGACGCCTACGGCGCTGCCCGTCTTCGGACGAATACGTTTGAATGAGCACCGAAGTGATGAAGGGAAAGTTTAAGCTACTTTTGCCCGGCGGCGGTGATCTTTCTCACAACTAAGGGAGAATGGAATGCCGGATGGGGCACTGCAGACGGGAGATTAGGCAAATAACCGTTTGCCAAACCCGCCGGATGAAGCCGAAATGAGGCCAAATGATATGAGGATGGTGGTCTAGTTGATGCTCATCACACGTAGCCCTCTCAGGATCAGTCTCGGCGGCGGCGGTACCGACCTGCCGTCGTACTACGAACACTTCGGAGGCTTCCTGATCGCCGCGGCGATCGACCGGTACGTCTTCGTCACCGTGAACCGGCCATTCGGGGCGGGCATCCGGCTGAAGTACTCGAACATCGAGAACTGCGACACCGTGGACGAGGTCCAGCATCCCATCCTGCGCGAGGCATTACGGATGATGAACCTCCGGACGCCCCAGATCGAGATTACGACACTCGCAGAGATTCCCTCCGGTACCGGCCTGGGGTCGTCCGGGAGCTTCACTACCGCGCTGGTGAAGGCGCTGTATGCACACCGCCGCCGACTCCTTCACTCGAGTGAAGTGGCCCGGCTGGCCTGCGAAATCGAGATCGACCGCCTCCATGAGCCGGTCGGGAAACAGGATCAGTACATCGCCGCGTACGGTGGCATCACATGTTTCGACTTTCAACGCGACGGTGGTGTGGCGGCGCAACCGCTGGCCATCAGCATGGACACGATGTTTGATCTCGAAGACAACCTGTTGCTGTTCTTCACCGGCTTTTCGCGAAGTGCGGGAAGCCTGCTTCAGGATCAGAAAGCTCGTTCGGAACTGCTCGATCCCGAGATGATCGAGAACCTTCACTACGTCAAGGAGCTCGGCTACCGAAGTCAGCGCGCCCTGGAGGCTGGCAACTGCAGCGAGTTCGGGGCTTTGATGCATGAGCACTGGGAGCACAAGAAACGGCGATCGAAGGGGATGAGCAACCCGCGGATCGACGAGTGGTACGAGCTCGGGCTGCGAAACGGAGCGATCGGTGGCAAACTCGTTGGCGCCGGCGGCGGAGGTTTCCTGTTGTTCTACGCCGACGACCGCAAACGCCTCCGTCAGGCCATGAGCCACGCCGGGCTGGAAGAAGTCCGGTTCCGTTTCGACTTCGAAGGAACGAAGGTCTTGCTCTCATAATGGCTGCGATGACCTCGTATACCGAACGACATCTGGCCGAGTCCGCGGACATCATCCGCCGTTTCGATGTGAATGCCATCGAACGGCTGGCGGAGCTGCTCGCCGATCTCCGCCGCCGAGGGGGACGCCTATTCCTCCTTGGCGTCGGCGGCAGCGCCGCGAACTGCTCGCATGCCGTGAACGACTTCCGGAAGATCTGCGGCATCGAGGCCTACGCGCCGACCGACAACGTCAGCGAGCTCACGGCGCGCACGAACGACGAGGGATGGGCCTCGGTTTTCGTGGAATGGCTGAAGGTCAGCCGTCTCGTGGCTGAGGACATGGTTCTTGTCCTCTCGGTCGGCGGTGGAAACGTCGAGAAGAACGTCAGCCCGAACCTCGTTTCTGCTCTGCAGCACGCGAAGGAAATCGGCGCGAAAATCGGCGGCATCGTCGGGCGTGACGGCGGCTACACGGCGACCGTCGCGGATGCCTGCGTGATCGTGCCGACAGTCAATCCCGAGAATGTCACGCCGCACACGGAAGCATTTCAGGCCGTCGTATGGCATCTGCTCGTCTCGCATCCGAAGCTGAAGGTCACCCAGACAAAGTGGGAATCGACGAAGTGATGGTCAGGGCCGTCTTTCTGGATCGAGACGGTGTGATCAATCGCGCGGAGGTGCGAAACGGGAAGCCGTATCCACCGGCCTCCATCGAAGAGCTCGAGGTGCTCGACGGGGTCGCCGATGGGTTGCGTGCGCTGCGGGAGGCCGGCTTTCGTCTCATCGTCGTCACGAATCAGCCCGATGTCGCGCGCGGGACACAGACGAGGGAGACCGTGGAGGCGATGAACGCACGGCTGCGGGAGACATTGCCGCTCGACGACATCATGTCGTGCTACCACGACGGTGACGCCTGCCACTGCCGTAAGCCGAAACCTGGAGCGCTGCTCGACGCGGCGCGGCGGCATGGTATCGAACTGGACGCCTCATTCATGATCGGTGATCGCTGGCGGGATGTCGAAGCGGGGCAGCGGGCGGGCTGCACATCCTACTTCATCGATTACGGCTACCTCGAGCGTCAGCCCGATCCGCCGTTCATCCGAGTCCACTCACTATTGGAAGCAGCGATCGCCATCACCGGTGGACGGAGTGGCGGATGAGCCGAAGATCGTGGAGGGTCGTACTTGCCATTCTCATCGCCGTAACCGCAGCGACGATGGACGGGCAGACGAACGTCGTTCTCATCTCGATCGACACGCTACGCGCCGACCACCTCGGCGCATACGGCTACCCTGTATCCACCACTCCTTTCATCGACTCGTTGGCCAGGAGGGGCCTGCTTTTCGAGGAGGTGGTAACGCCGCTTCCCAGCACCACGCCGAGCCACGCTTCGATGCTGACATCGCTTTACCCGCCACGTAATGGATGCACCACTCTGGCCATGCCGGTCTCGCGCGACGTGGAAATGCTGGCGATGGTCTTCCGCCGCAACGGTTACTACACGGCTGCGTCGGTGGCTGTGAATCACCTCGGCCGCGCTTTCAATTTCGACCGCGGATTCGTCGACTTCGCGCAGCCTTCCACTGCCCAGCGAAATGCCGATGCGGTCAATGCTGATGTCTTCCGCTTCATGGACGGTTACGCGGCGAAGACTTCAGGTCGGCCTTACTTTCTCTGGGTTCACTACTTCGACTGCCACTCCCCGTACGGATGGTGGCGCACGCAGCCAGCCGGGGGTTTTCTTCCGCCGGACGTCAACGTGCCGCGGGGGGAATCGATCCATCGGTACGACAGCTCTATTCGTCATGTGGACGACGAGGTCCGTAGACTCTACGCCTATCTCTCCGAGCGAGGTCTGACGGAGAATACGATCTTCTGCATCACTGCCGACCATGGCGAGCAGATCGGAGATCACGGTCTTCCGCAGGGCCACGCCGACATCTATCGCGAGACCGTGCATGTGCCACTGATCTTCGTTGGGCCACACATCCCGGCCGGCCGTTCGAAGGTCCTCGTGTCGACTCTGGATATCGCCCCATCGCTGCTCGCTGCTGTCGGCCTGAAATTCGCGGCGAAAGTCGACGGGCAGAACATCATCCCGCCGGATTCACTGCTGCACCGGTTTTTTAACGGCCTATTCAGTGCCGACGAGGAAACGCGCGACTTCCTCGTCACCGGGAATCCGAGTTACACCCGCTCGATCGAACTGATTCATGGCCGCTACTGGTACATCCGTAATTTCGACTACCTCTACAAGGTCTTCGAGCTGGACGAGGCCAAACCGGAGGGACACGAGCTCCCGCCGGAGCATGCTGGCGCCGACGGCTCAGCGACGTACATCATCCCGGTACGCCGGTACTCTCCTCACGTCGTGGAGCTGTCGTACATCCCTACTTCCCGAGCCTGCGAGGCCGAGGTCGACGTCAGCCTCCCATCGCGGGTCCACTACTTCGTGTTGTCTAAGAAGGCGTGGGGGCCGATGGTGCTGCGAATTCCTGGTGCCCGTTTCGACATCGTGACCATCAAGGTGACTCCGGCGGCCTGTGTAAGCCAGCTCCGCTGGAGCATGACGCGCGTGGAGAAGCCCTCCGACCTGAGCGCCCCCGGCGCCAAGGAAATCGATTCGTTAATCCGAGTCCTCTATGCTCCGCGCAAAAAGAGCGTGGAAGACGAGATGTACGATGTTGAAAGAGACCCGGAGATGCAGCGTAATCTGATCAACGATCCGCGACTCCGGCAGGTTCGTGAAACCATGCAACGCGAAGTCCGACAACTGTATACCTCCGTCGCGGTGAGCCCGGAAGCGGCACGGCAACGCGAACTTCCCGTCAGCAAGGAAGATCTGGAGAAACTCCGCAGTCTCGGATACTTGTTCTGACGAGGAGCAACGATGAAATCGGTCGATCAACTGAACGTGAAGATCTTCGCCGACGGCGCGGAGAAGGCTGGGATGCTGGAGATGTATGCCAAGCCGTACATCAGGGGGTTCACAACCAACCCGACGCTGATGCACAAGGCAGGGCTATCCGACTACCGCGCCTTTGCACACTCCATCGTCGAAGCCATCCCGGACCGCCACATCTCTTTCGAAGTCTTCTCCGACGAGTTCGCGGAGATGGAGCGGCAGGCCCGGGAGATCGCCACATGGGGCCAAAACGTATATGTGAAGATCCCGGTGACGAACACACGGCGCGAGCCGGCGTACCCTGTGATCCATCGCCTGGCCCACGACGGGGTGAAGGTGAACGTCACCGCCATCATGACCAATGAGCAGGTTCGGAGCGTTGTCGACGCCGTGAAGGGTGGCGCGCCGTCGTGCGTGTCCGTGTTCGCCGGCCGGATTGCCGACACCGGCCGCGATCCCGTTCCCATCATGACGAAGTGCGTGGAGATACTGAACGATGCACCGGACGCGGAACTGATCTGGGCCAGTCCGCGGGAGTTGCTCAACATCTTTCAGGCTGACGATATCGGTTGCCACATCATCACTGTCACGAACGACATCCTGAAGAAGCTCTCGCTCGTGGGCAAGGACCTGGGCGACTACTCGCTTGACACGGTCAGGATGTTCTACGACGACGGGCGCAAGGCGGGCTTCACGCTCTAACCCCAAAAATGTGCGGAATTCTCGGATACGCGGGTACTCCGGCCATCGCGCCGGAGATGCTGGTGTCGATGCGCGACACCATGTCCCATCGCGGGCCGGACGACTGCGGCCTGTGGGTCGCCGGTGACGGCTCGGCCGGGTTTGGCCACCGGCGCCTATCGATCATCGACCTGACGCCTGGCGGGCATCAGCCGATGGCCGATTCGTCGGGACGCGTACACATCACATACAACGGCGAGATCTACAACTTCCTCGAGTTACGTCACGTGCTCGAAGCTCTGGGGCACGCCTTCCGGAGTGCCAGCGACACGGAGGTGATCCTTGCCGCGTATCGGCAATGGGGGGAAGGCTTCGTCGAGCGCCTGATCGGCATGTTCGCGCTGGCGTTGTATGACGAGGAGGTGCGGGTCCTCTTTCTGGCGCGCGATCGCGCGGGCGAGAAGCCGCTCTTTGTCTGGCGCGACGGGAGGCGGATCGTCTTTGCCTCGGAATTGAAGGCGATGTTCGCGCTGCCGGAGTTCCCTCGGCGGCTCGACCACAACGCTCTCGAGCACTATCTCGCTTTTTCCTACGTGCCACGCGATCTCTGCCTCGTCGCCGGCGTGGAAAAACTTCTTCCCGGCCATATGCTCCGCTTCGAAGCCGGCAACGGCAACGTGACGGCGAGGCGCTATTGGGACCTTCCGCGATTCGACGGCAGCGCGAAGAAGGCAGACCCCGAAGAGCTGGCCGACGAGCTGGACATCCTGCTGGCGGGCGCGGTTAAGAAGCAGATGATTGCTGACGTGCCGGTTGGCATCCTGCTGAGCGGTGGTCTCGATTCCAGTCTCGTTACAGCCATGGCGGCGCGCGTCTCCTCGCGGCCTGTGAAGACGTTCACGATCAGCTTCCCAGGCCACAAAGGGCAGGACGAGGCACCGTTCGCCCGTCTGGTGGCGCAACACTTCGGCACCGAGCACACGGAGATGCCGGCGGATGCGGCGAGTGTCTCGCTGCTGCCGAAGCTGGCCTGGCAGTATGACGAGCCGATCGGCGATTCGTCGATGGTGCCAACGTATATCGTGTCGCGCCTCATCCGCCAGCACGCCACCGTGGCGCTCGGCGGCGACGGCGGCGACGAGCTGTTCGGTGGGTATCACCTGTACACGTGGTCGGCGCGTCTCGGTCTCGTGCAGCGGCTTCTGCCACGGCTGGTGCGAGGCATCGTTGGCCGCGCTGCTCACCGGCTTCCGTCAGCGACGCGTGGCCGTAACTATCTCATCGGTGCCGCGGCGCGCGGCTTCGAGCCGCTCAATCACCTCGGACTTTACTTCGACGCCGGCCGGCGTCGCGAGTTGCTCGCTCACGTCAACGGCACGCATCCCACACCGGACGAACTCCGAAAGTCGATCGCCGTCGGTGCCTTTACGATGCTGCAGGCCGCCGAGCGAATCGACTTTCGCAGCTATATGGTCGACGACATCCTGGTGAAGGTCGACCGCGCCTCGATGCTCGCCTCCCTCGAGACGCGGGTGCCGTTCCTCGATCCGGCCGTCGTCGAGTTTGCGTTCGGCAAGGTGCCGGACAACCTGAAGGTGACGCTGACCGGCCGCAAGATCCTCCTGCGTCGTCTGGCGGCGCGCTTGCTTCCCGCGCAACTCGACCTCAAACGCAAACAGGGATTCTCGGTGCCGATCGCGGCGTGGTTCGCCAACGGCGAATGGGGTACGTTCATCCGCGATGTTCTGGCGTCGGCGCCGCCGGACCTCTTCCGCCCCGAGGCCATCGCCAGCCTGATCGAACTGGAAGGGCGTCAGGGCCAGCAGATGTCGCGCCTCTTCGCGCTGACGATGTTCGAGCTTTGGCGTCGAGAACACCGAATCTCCTTCTGACATGGACAATCGTTACGATGATCGTGTCGATGGCGCGGGACTAGCTGAATGCGATCTTCCCGGGCCACGAATGACCGAGGTGATCAGCACCGCGTCCGCGCCGCGAGGGCCTCGCAGATTGATGGTGAGGCGATTTGGTTTCTCTACAGTTCTTCTTTTCGGCGTGCTCATCGTGCTTCTGGCCGTGCTCAGTTTGGCCGCGGTGTGGATCTCGCCGGGAGACGCACGCCCGATCGTTTCACCTACTGTCGCGCTCCTGACGGTCGCGCTGCTTTTTGCGGCAATGCTCTATCGCCGCCGCGCCGCGCTGCCGCTCTTCGAGCTCGGTGGGTTCTATGGTGCGGTTGTGACGGTATACGGCACGTATCCGCTTGTGCAGGCCCTTGTCCTTCATTGGAACTACAGCGCCCGCAATGACAGCCGCATATTTTCCAACCAGCCCACTCCCGCGGAGATTGGCTCGCTAGGTTGGCTCTATGTGCTCTATCTCTCGGCATTCTCGCTCGGATACATGCTGGTGCGCCGCCGGCACGCCGGGCGCATGGCCGCTCAACCGCCGCGGCAGCGGATCCTGTTCGCGATTCTCGTGTTATGGATTCCTGCGCAACTCATACTGATCGGCCTGCGGATCTTCGTCCTTCCTCGCTCCGGAACCTACCTCGACTACTACGTGATGATCCAGAGCCTGCCGACTGTGCCGCGGCAGATCATCACGCACGGTCAGTCCATCGTTCCGACGCTGACAATCTTTCTCCTGACTGCGCTCTTCAACCGCTACAGACAATTCCG
>DATLWH010000141.1:0-7972 GCA_035576505.1 Thermoanaerobaculia bacterium
CCACGAGCCCGACAGCACCCCATGAAGGACCCAGGCCATGCACATCGGCTCCAGGTAGCGGGAGGCCTCGATCCCGCCGAGGTCGATCACACCCCAGCCGAAGGCATCGCAGACCTGTGACACGAGTTTCTTCGCGTCCGCGTCGTTGCCGCCGATGAACATGTCGGGCGGTCCGCCCGGCAACTGCGGTTTGAAAAAGAGCCCGTTGCCGGCGGTGTTGAACGCCTTCACGACGCGCGCGTTGTGAAGGCCTTCAACACCGCCGGCAATGGCCTCTTCTACAAACCGCAGTTGCCGGGCGGACCGCCCGACATGTTCATCGGAGGCAACGACGCGGAAGCGAAGAAACTGGTGTCACAGGTCTGCGACGCTTTCGGCTGGGGAGTGATCGACCTCGGCGGGATCGAAGCCTCACGTTACCTGGAGCCGATGTGCATGGCCTGGGTCCTTCATGGGGTGCTGTCGGGCTCGTGGGTTCACGCCTTCAAGATGTTGCACAAATAATTTCCGCATAAAAGGTCGCCGTTCACCTCTTCGCAACAGCCCCGACCGCAGGCAGGAGTAGCATTCCCCTGCCGGCTGGAGCAGAACACTCGCAGCGCGGAACGACAAACGGAGTCAAAGTTTTCAACGGAGAGGTATCTTCGATGCGCAGAATCGCAGTCGCTTTCCTCTTTCTCCTTTTCCTGTCCACATCACTCAACGCGCAGTACTTCGGCCGCAACAAGGTCCAGTGGGAGCACTTCGACTTCAAGGTCCTGAAGACGGAGCACTTCGACATTTATTATTACGACCGCGAAGCGGATGTCGTGAACGACGTCGGCCGTCAGGCGGAGCGGTGGTACACGCGCCTGTCACGGACGTTCAACCACACCTTCACCCGCAAGCCGATCGTCCTGTATGCAAACTCCGCTGACTTCCAGCAGACGACGACTTCCTCCGAGCTCATCGGTGAGGGGACGGGCGGATTCACTGATCCGTTCATGAACCGCGTCGTCCTTCCGCTGACCGGCGACTACGCGGAAAACGATCATGTCATCGGCCACGAAATGGTGCACGTCTTCCAGTTCGACATCGCCGCCAGCATCACCAGCAGCCGCCGGCGTTTCAATCTCGAGATGATGCCGCTGTGGATCGTGGAAGGGATGGCGGAGTACTTCTCCAAAGGCCGCGTCGACCCGCTCACGTCGATGTGGATCCGCGACGCCGAGTTGCACAACCGGCTGCCGAACCTTCGCCAGCTCGAGCGCGATCCGTACTACTTCCCCTATCGATACGGCCAGGCGATCCTCGCCTACATCGGCGGCCGGTTCGGCGACGACGCAGTCATCCGCTACTTCCTCGCTGCCGGCATGACCAGCCCCGAGGCCGCGTTTGAGCGCGCCCTCGGCGTGCCGGCCAAGCAGGTCTTCGCCGACTGGCAGGAATCGGCGCACGAGATGTACGGTCCCATCGTCGCCGACCGCCCCTCAGAGCCCGGAGCCCCGTTCATCGGCAGCAAAGAGGGGTCGCGTGGCAATCTCAACGTCGGACCGGCGTACAGCCCCGACGGCAACTACATCGCCTTCCTCTCCACGCGCGCCATCTTCGACATCGATCTCTTCCTCGCCGACGCGCATACGGGCAAGGTGATCCGCCGTCTGGCTTCGACCGACCGCAACGGACACTTCCAGGCCCTCCGCTTATCGATTCGGCGGGCAGCTGGTCGGCGGATTCGCGCCGTCTGGCATTCGTTACCTTCGAGCGAGGCGACAACTACCTCGGCGTCGTCGACCTGAATTCCCTGAAAGTCCAGACCGTCCACGTTCCCGGCATCGATGCCATCAGCAACGTTGCCTGGTCGCCGGACAATCGAACGATCGTCATCTCCGGCCAGGCCACCGGCGTCTCCGACCTCTTCCTCTTCGATACCGAAACGAAGGAAGTCCGCCGCCTGACGAACGACAAGTTCGCCGACCTGCAGCCTGCCTTTTCGCCGGACGGCAAGACGATCGCGTTCGTTTCCGACCGCGGAAACGGTCCCGAGGCCAACCTCGATCAGCTCTACTTCCAGGGCATGCGCATCTCCACGATCGACGTCGCCAGCGGTTCGATCAAGACCCTGCCGCTCTTCACGAACGCGAAGAACATCAATCCGCAGTACGGACCCGACGGCAGCATCTACTTCATCGCCAATCCGGAAGGGATGGCCGACATCTATCGCTACGCGCCTGACGGACGCGTCTATCGCGTGACGCGCGTGCAGACCGGCGTCTCCGGCATCACCGACATGTCGCCGGCCCTCTCGGTGGCGTTGCAAACGGGTGACATCGCCTTCTCGCTGTACGAGAACGACAACTACAACATCTACAAACTGGCGGCCAACCCGCCGCAGATCGCCGTGGCCACCACGGATACGGTGCCGTCGACCGCCCGCGCCGGCCAGCTTCCGCCGCTGCGCGGGACCGGTTCGACGATCACCGCCTACCTGCAGAATCCCGCCGAGGGGCTGCTGCCCGCGGATACAGTCTTCGTCCCCGCCAAGTACCATCCGGGTCTTCACATCGCCTACCTCGGGCCGCCGACCATCGGCGTCGGCGTCAGCTCGTTCGGGACCGGCGTCGGCGGCAGCGTCAGCGCCTACTACAGCGACATCCTCGGCTATCACAACGTCGGCATCACCTTCCAGGGTGGTGGGACGTCAGGCATCGGTACGATTGGCGACCAGCTCTCCGGGGAGGTCTTCTACCTCAACCAGCAGCATCGCGTGAACTGGGGCATCGACACGACCCATCTGCCCTACGTCAGCGCATTCACGTCCGCGGGGCAGGCCCCGATCACGATCGACGGCAACACCTTCCTCGCGGACGTCATCCAGCAGGAGCGCGACATCCAGCGCTTCGACGACGTCTCCGGCGTCATTCAGTATCCCTTCAGCCAGACCCGCCGCGTCGAGTTCACGGGCGGCTTCGAGCATCAGGCTCTCAAACAGGAGATCGAGACCGTCTACATCGTCAACAACCAGATCGTCTCCGATGTCACCCAGCATTCGCCGTTCAACTTCTCGCTGAGCCTTGCTCACGGTGCGGCGGCGTTCGTCGGCGACAGTACCGCCTTCGGATTCCTCTCGCCGGTACGGGGCACCCGCTATCGCTATGAGCTGTCGGCCCTCTCCGGCGACCTCAAGTTCCAGACCGCTCTGGCCGACTACCGGAAGTACTTCTTCATGAACCCGGTGACGTTCGCGATGCGAGGCATCTACTACGGACGCTACGGCACCGACGCCGAGAATCCCGCCATCACGCCGCTCTACATCGGCCAGGACTCGCTCATCCACGGCTACAACATCAACTCCATCGGCCTCGACGAATGCGTCCAGACCCCGGGATCAACGTCATGCCCGGTCTTCGATCGCCTCATCGGCTCGAAGATCGGCGTGGCCAACGCCGAGGTCCGGGTCCCGGTGTTCGGCAACAAACAGTTCGGTCTGATGAGCGGTTTCATTCCCACGGAGTTGTTCGGCTTCGCCGACGCCGGCGCGGCATGGAACAACGCGCAACACGTGAAGCTTCGGTTCGAGCGCAACAACGCCACGGACCGCATTCCGGTGGTCAGCGTCGGCGCCGGCCTGCGTCTGCTGCTGGCCTACATTCCTGTGGAGTTCTACATGGCCAAGCCGTTCCAGCGGCCGACGCGCGGTTGGGTGACCGGATTCAACATCGCCCCGGGCTGGTAGTGCCTATTGATCCCGCCGAGTTCGAGCGCCTCGTCGCCGAGGCGCTCGACTCGCTTCCGGAGCGCTTCGCCGAGCTGCTCGAAAACGTCGTCGTCATCGTCGAGGAGGAGCCCAGCCACTCCGATCTCGATGTGATGGAAGATCCCCGCGGCGAATTGCTCGGCATCTATCGCGGCACGCCCATGACCCGGCGCAGCTACGACTCCTTCCGCCTCCCCGACCAGATCGCAATCTTCCGCGGCCCCATCCTGCGCGTCACCCGCGGCGCGCACGAGGCAAAACGCCAGATCCGCGAGACCGTCATCCACGAGCTCGGCCACTACTTCGGGTTGGATGACGATGAGATGGTGTTCTGATCGAGTGGATTAGTAGATTAGTAGATCAGTGACTCGTGTCGCGTCAGGGTTGAATGCGCGGGTGGAGATTACGAATCCACGGATCCACTAATCACTAATCCACTGATCAACGAATCACTAACCTGCTAGCCGACACTTCTCACCAGTTAACTGGAATTGCAGACACAGTGTGTATCGAGGGCGCTCGATGAACAGGGTGCCGGCAATTCCACTCAGGCTGTGAGAAATCCGGTCTAGTCCACCCCCCGGCTCAATCCCGCGGAATGTGAAACGGCACTTCCTCGCGCTGCGCGGCTTCGTACTCCCGCTCTTCCTCGGTCAGGTCGATCTCGTCTTCCACGATGCGGTAGTTGCGGTTGCCTTCCATTGGCTTCTCCATCAATTCCTGCCGAACTGCGCCGTTTCGGTTGAGCCGGCCAGTGCCGTGGTCGATGACTGCCCGTTCGAGATCACCTTCATCACGTCGTCGAAGTAGCCGGTGCCGACTTCGTGCTGGTGTTTCGTGGCCGTGTATCCATGCTCCTCGGCGGCGAACTCCGACTGCTGCATGCGCGAGTAGGCGGTCATCCCCTCCGCGCGGTACTGCCGCGCCAGCTCGAACATCGAGAAGTTCAGAGCGTGGAAGCCGGCCAACGTGACGAACTGGAACTTGTAGCCGAGCGCTCCCAGCTCGCTCTGGAAGCTGGCGATCTCCTCGGACGACAATTTCTGCGCCCAGTTGAACGACGGCGAGCAGTTGTAGGCGAGCATCTTCCCTGGATACTTGGCATGGACGGCCTCCGCGAAGCGGCGCGCCTCGCCGATGTCCGGCGTCGATGTCTCCATCCAGATGAGGTCCGCGTACGGTGCGTAGGCGAGCGCGCGGGCGATGGCCGCATCGACGCCGCCTTTGATCAGGAAGAATCCCTCGGCCGTCCGTTCGCCGGTGAGGAACGGCTGATCGCGTTCGTCGATGTCGCTCGTCAGCAGCGTGGCGCTGTTCGCGTCGGTGCGGGCGATCACCAGCGCGGGAACGCCCATCACATCCGCGGCCAGCCGCGCGGCCGAAAGGGTGCGGATGAATTGCGACGTCGGCAGAAGAACCTTCCCGCCGAGGTGTCCGCACTTCTTCTCGGAGGCAAGCTGGTCCTCGAAGTGAACCGCCGCGGCGCCGCACTCGATCATCAGCTTCATCAGCTCGAACGCGTTCAGGCAGCCGCCGAAGCCCGCCTCCGCGTCGGCCACGATCGGGGCGAACCAATACGTATCGCTCTTCCCTTCGCTGTGATCGATCTGATCGGCGCGCTGCAGGGCCTGATTGATCCGCTTCACCACCTGCGGCACGGAGTTGGATGGATAGAGACTCTGGTCGGGATACATCTGTCCGGCCAGGTTCGCGTCAGCGGCAACCTGCCAGCCGCTGAGATAGATGGCCTTGAGCCCGGCCCGCACCTGCTGGATGGCCTGATTGCCCGTCAGCGCGCCGAGGGCGTTGACGTACGGCTCCTCCTGCAGCAACTCCCACAAACGGTTCGCTCCCATCTCCGCGAGCGTGTGCTCGATGTCGATCGACCCGCGCAGGCGCAGGACGTCGTCCGCCGTGTAATCGCGCGTGATGCCATCCCAGCGCGGGTTGTTCTCCCAGTCGCGTTCGATCTGCTTCGGGTCGCGCACCGCCTTGAGTCGAGCCATCCGTTCACTCCTTTACAAGCCTCGTCACTGTGTAAAGCAGTAGAGCACGGAACAGGCCAAGTTGAGCCCCATCTGCATGTTACGCAGTCAACGCTTGTGAAGGCGGCGCAGTAAGGTTGTCAACGTTTGTAAAGGCATGAAGAGGATCCGCGTTGTGCGCTCGGGGGCATTGAAGGATTTGTGCCTACTTCGCAGCGAGGATGACCTTCTCCGCGTCTTCCAGCTCCGGTATGCGGCGGAGGTAGCCGCATTGCTTGATGAGGTTGCGGGCCTGCTTCAGGTCCTCGTGGGCGGCGGTGAGATCGTCGCGGAAGAAGAGGCGCGCGCGGTGGAGGTGGACATCGGCGAGATGGAGCCGCATCGGGCCGCGTTCGGCGATTTGTTGGGCTTCTGAGAGGTCGGCAAGCGCATCGGTGGTTTGTCCAAGCATAGACCACTGCCACGCGCTCGTGAGGAGGCCGCGAGGAAGGTGGTGCAGCGCATTTGCTCGGCGGATGCCAAGGACAGCTTCGGCGATGTGCGAAGGCAGTTCCCGAACTCGAATGTCAATTGCCGAAGGTTCGAGAATCGTGCGGTAAATCGCGACGCGGGCGAGGGTGAGGTGGTCAAGGCCAATCTCGAGTAGTGAATCACTTTGATTCCACTCAAACATCCTCTGGGTTCGCTGCTCAACGGCGCGAAGCACTTCAGAGTGCGTTGTATCACCGCCGGTTTCGACTCCAATGAGGCGCGTGTCCGATCCAAGGGCCGAAAGGTCTCCAGAAGAGAGCGGGGAATCAGTGCTCTCCATAAGGGCGCGCCACACTGCACGCTCGACGTCAGCCAGCAGGAGGTCGCAGAACCGGAAGCCCCACAGTGAATAGAGAAAGGATGGGCCCCGATGCCTTTCCCGTTGCATGACCTCAGCCTCCTCGAATCGAGCCTGCGCGTCCTGGGATCGTCCTGCTTGGTGCTGAGCATCGGCGAGTGTGGTGCGCTTACCGATACGCTGGAAAGCGTCGCCGCTACGGTCGGCGAACTCTACGCTCTGCTCGGCCTCACGAACGGCGGGTGCCACATCGCCAAGTGTCAGGTCCAGCTCGCTGATGTTTCCGGCTTGTATGGCAACTTGTTTCCAGTCCTCTTGCTCGATGCTACGTTCCAGGCCGATCTGCATTGGCTGGCGCGCTTCAGTCAGACGGCCCAGGGCGCGGAGAGCAAGGGCCGCTTCACTGAGCAACCAGACTTGGGCATCTCCCGCCAGTTCGGGTGCTGGCCGCGTCAACGGCACAACGAAGAAACAGTTTACGGCTGCGAAATCCGCACCCACCGCACCGAGCTTCTTACTGCTGTAGAAGGCGTTTGGACCAGAAGTTCCGCGCAAGATGCGGTCGCGGTAAACCTCGTCGCATGTCTCTTGATAGCGCCCGGCCTGGCAGCCATGGGCGACGGCTTGGTAGAGCGTCTGGAGGCCGTCGAGGCCCTCTGGCCAATATGGGACGCTGCTCCGCAGGTGCTCGAACAGACGAGAGTGTGCCGCCTGCCATGATTCCGGCGACGTTTCGCGGAGTCGCCGGCCGAAGTATTCGCGGATCAGCGGGTGAGCGTCGACAGATTGCGCGTTGAGGATTACAGACCGCGGATTCTCAAAGGGCTTAGGTGCGCCAAGTCGGTCGTCTGAGTCCACAGCTTTCTTGGCCTCTTCTTCGCTGTAGCCGATTACGCTTCGTGGCTCCCACGGTTGCTCCTCAACGACACCGAGTTGCACGAGTCGCTTGACGGCCAGATTCCACTGTGCCTCGGCCAACGGGACAAGGGTCTCGGTGAGCCCGGGAATGGCGGGGGCGTGCCGCAGCGCAACGAGGCAGTCGGGAGAGGCAGGGCGATCGAACAAACCGAGGAGATTCAGAATCGCCAACTCCACGCGGCGGCCGTCCTTCTCGAGCCAACGCTCGTACGCTTCCATGACGTGGAAGGCGTGGCCGCTGGCCTCCTCGTAGTCAGCATCGGTCAGTGAAACGAGGTCACGTTTTCGGATGTCGCCGCCGTGGGCTTCGGCGAGATATTTCCCGAGCAGCGTGAGTGTGAGCGCGTGACCCTTGACATCTCGCGCAAGTTGCTCGCGTTCAACGAGAGTCCCCCTGACGCCGAGCTTCCTCAGCAACTCGGCTCCCGCGTCTTTCGAGAGCTTCGCGAGTTCCCACTCCGGCGCGGTGGTCAGGTGGTAACTAATCAGCTCTGGCAGACGCTG
>DATLWH010000142.1:0-11318 GCA_035576505.1 Thermoanaerobaculia bacterium
CGCATGCGCCGATGGAGCCGCACACCGCCATCGCCGAGCTCAAAGACGGCAAGATGACCGTGTGGGCGGGAACGCAGAGTCCTTTTGGAGTTCGTTCGCGCATCGCCCAGACGCTGGGCGTTGATGAGAAGAACGTCCGCGTGATCACGCCGTTCGTCGGCGGCGGATTCGGCGGCAATAGCTCCGCCAATCAGGCGGTGGAAGCTGCGCAGCTGGCGCAGATCACCGGTAAGCCGGTGATGGTGGCCTGGACGCGCGGGGAGGAGTTTTTCTTCGACACGTTTGGTCCCGCCGCCGTCGTGAAGATCGCCTCGGCGGTCGACGGCCAGGGAAAGATCACGAGCTGGGATTATCACGTCTATGCCGCGGGCGACCGTTCGGCGGAGATGTTCTACGACGTGCCGAACGTCAGCCTGAAGACCTACATCGGCCGCGGCGGGACGAAGGTGCATCCCTTCGCCACCGGTCCCTGGCGCGCCCCCGGCGCGGGGACGAACGTCTTCGGCCGCGAGTCGCAGATCGACATCATGGCCGCCGCGGCGAAGATCGATCCGCTGGAGTTCCGCCTCAAGAACGCCTCGGACGTCCGGCTGCGCAGAGTGTTGAAAGCTGCCGCCGACGCGTTCGGTTGGAAGGCGGCGCCCGGGCCGTCCGGACAGGGCCGCGCCATCGCGGTCTGCACCGACGCCGGAGCGTACTGTGCCCTGGCCGCCGAGGTGGCCGTCGACCGCACGACCGGTGTCATCACGGTCAAGCGCGTCGTGGCCGCGCAGGACATGGGCATCGTCATCAATCCCGAAGGGGCGAAGATGCAGATGGAAGGCTGCGTCACCATGGGGCTCGGCTACGTGCTGAGCGAGGAGCTGAATTTCCATGGCGGCGCGATCGCCGACAAGAACTTCGACACCTACGAACTGCCGCGCTTCATGGCCGTGCCACGCATCGAAACGATTCTCATCTCCAATGATGATCTCGCGCCGCAGGGAGGCGGCGAGCCGGCCATCGTGCCGATGGGCGCCGTCGTCGCCAACGCGGTATTCGACGCCACCGGCGTGCGGATGTTCCGGTTGCCGATGACGCCGGCCAGGGTGAAGGCGGCCATGAAGACGTAGGGTCCATGAGCGGCGCCCTGCTTCACAACCTGCTCCTCTTCGGACGCGTTCTGCGTGGGGTGGGAATCGACGTCAATCCGGGGCGGATGATCGATCTCGTCAGCGCGCTCGATCTCATCGACATCGGCCGCCGGCCGGACTTCTACCACGCCACGCGCAGCCTGCTCGTGCACCGGCGCGACGATCTGGCGCGATTCGATATCGCTTTCGATCTCTTCTGGCAGCAACGCGATCCGCTCACGCGTCCCTCGGCGCGCGTGATCGGCGAGCTCCCGCCTCGGCCGCAGACGTTCGCGCCTCCGTTGCCGGGACGTCCGGCCGCCGAGACCTCGGAAGGCTCATCCGACACGCCGCCGTCGGTCGAGACGCGGATGACCTACAGCGATCACGAGATCCTGCGTCGCAAAGACTTCGGCGAGATGACGCCGGCCGAGCTCACGGCGATCCGCTCGATGATGCAGCAGATCGTCTGGCGCGTGAGCACGCGGCGGACGCGCCGTCTGCGGCCCGGTCACGGCGCACTGGTCGATCTGCGGCGCACCGTGCGCCGTAATCTCCGTTATGGCGGCGAGTTGCTCGACTGGGCCGAGCGCGAGCCGAAGGTCAAACCGCGTCCCCTGGTCATCATCGCCGACGTCAGCGGCTCGATGGAGCGCTACACCAGGCTCCTTCTGCTCTTCACCTACGGCCTGGCCCAGACCTTCGGACAGAAAGTCGAAGCGTTCGTCTTCAGCACGCGTCTCACGCGCATCACGCGGCACCTCGAGCAGCGCAACCTCGACCGTGCCCTTGCCGAGGTCGCGCGCGCCGTGCCCGACTGGTCGGGCGGAACGCGCATCGGCGAGGCACTGCACTCCTTCAACTTCGACTGGGGCCGCCGCGTCCTCGGCCACGGCGCGCTGACGCTCGTCATCAGCGACGGCTGGGACCGCGGGGACATCTCCCTGCTCCGCGAAGAGATCGCCCGGCTGCAACGCAACAGCCGCCGTCTCATCTGGCTCAACCCGCTCCTCGGCGCGCCCGACTACGAGCCGCTCACGCGCGGCATCGAGGCTGCCCTCCCCTTCATCGACGACTTTCTCCCCGTGCACAACCTCGACAGTCTCGACGCGCTGGCCAGACACCTGGCCAGACTCAGCGAGCATCGTCCTGAGCGGAGACAACAGATCTCAGCACGGCGCGGCGCTCTCAGAACTTGATTTCCTGGCTGGCTGCTCTCACGTTGCACACTTCGCACAGCCAGCCGTGGGAGGTGAGCTTGAATGGGGCCTCGCTTTCGTCGCGGAAGAGCGTTCGCGTCTCACGGCACCAGTCGCAGCGGACCACGTGAGGGTTGCCGAAATGAGGATTGGCCCGGAGGATACCCACGGCCACCTCTTTCTCATCGGCGATCAAATCATCGCTGCGAAGTATCTTTCCTGCTGTCGTTCGAACGACCTGTCTGCTCAAGAGGGACTCCAATCATCAATATCTATGCAGATATCCCGCCGATCTGCTCTGATCCGAGGCATGCTCCTCGCATGCTCAGCTCGTCATGAGCAAAGAAAACAAGGAAAACGACGTCAATCAGGACGGAAGCCGCGAACACGATCATCCTCACGGCCAATCGCTTCCCCTGCAGCCACCACCTTCGGCCAACGCCCAACAGCGCCAGAAGCGGCAGGGAAGGAGCGGTCAGTCGAACTTCATCCCCGGCGAAGCGCCGGTCGGGCAGCCCGGACGAACGAAACCGTTCCAGAAACGGGGGAAGTAACGTCGTCCGCGGATGAATCGATCTGTGATCCTACGGAGTGACGCTCTGACGCGCGGGCGGCGCAGGCATCGTGCGTGATACAACATTCTGATGCCTCCTCTCGATCACCTGTTCGCGAACAACCGCGCCTGGGCGGCGGAGATGACTCGCCAGGATCCGGACTTTTTCACACGCCTCTCCCTCCAGCAGGCCCCTGACTACCTCTGGATCGGATGCTCGGACAGCCGCGTGCCGGCGAACCAGATCGTCGGCCTGCTTCCGGGGCAGATGTTCGTCCACCGCAACGTCGCCAATGTGGTCGTGCACACCGATCTGAACTGTCTCTCCGCCATTCAGTTCGCCGTCGAGGTGCTGCGGGTGAGCCACATCATCGTCTGCGGCCACTACGGCTGCGGAGGAGTTCTGGCCGCCCTCCGCGGTGACAAGATCGGTCTGGCGGACAACTGGCTCTGCCACGTTCAGGACGTTCGCCGCAAACATCAGCAGCAGATCGACACTCCGCGAACGGAGATCGAGCGGGAGCACGCCCTGTGCGAGTGGAATGTGATCGAGCAGGTGATGAACGTCAGCCAGACCACGGTCGTGCGCGATGCCTGGGCGCGCGGCAACGCGCTATCGGTCCACGGCTTGGTCTACGACCTCCGGGACGGCCTTCTGCGAGACCTCGGGACATCCATCTCCGCCGCGCCGGAAGTTGTGACGCGCTAACCGGCTCAACGCCGCTTTGACTTCTCGAAGACGGTGGCCGAGCCTTGGGCAACCAACGCTGCCGGCCGTGCCGGCCCGGTCAGTCGTAAGTGACCAGGTTGATGTGATCGAACTTCATCACATCCGTCAGATCGCACTTTTCCGTCCAGCTCATGATCACGGGAACCACGGTGACGTGGATCTCCGCGCTCTGCGCCGCGGCCTGCTTGATGGCATCGGTGGCGATGACGACTTTCCGGATCGGTTCCAACGGGTGCGACGGGCGGCGATCGAAGGCGTCCTGCTTCTGTGGAATGTCACAGTGCCCGATGTCGCCGAAGCAGCCGCCGTGGCCGAAGATGTAATAGGAGCCGGCGTACCCGTTCGCCACGGTCGGCTGTGTATTCGCGTTCGCCTTCGGATTGTTGACGTATACGCGCGCTTCATACGAAGCGCCGGAGTGGTCGACGCCGATGAACTCCAGATCCGCTCGCCCGAACTGCGCCGGCAACTGATTGACGGCCAGTGTTCGCGGTGACTTGTAGACCGTCGAAGGACGGTACATCCCCGTCTGCACGGGAGCCTTCGTTGCCTTGGGTGCCTTCCGGCTGGGGGTCTTTGTCTTGCTGGCCATATCGATATCCTCCTGATGTCTGCCGGCACCGCTTACAACGTCGTGAAGGAGACAGCGTACTCATAGCCGAGGGCATTGATGCTCAACACGTCCTCGACCTTCATATTGAACGGTGTGAGCACGAGCGGCAGCAGAGCCGCCGGAATGTTGTTGACGCCATGCTTCACTTGCCACATGTACCAGAGCCTGTCGATCATGCAATGGTGCGTATAGAAGATCGGATCCCAGGCCGCCGTCCCAAGAGAGCCCATGTCACCGCCGATGCTGCCGTTGTTTCCGCCCGTCCAGCCGTGAATGAAATCGTGGATATTCTCGAGTTGATTGGAGAAGTCGTTGAACTGGCCGAGGTTCAGTAGGTTCGTTATCTGCGCGGCGGTGGGAAGCTGGGCCGGATTTCCCGGAAAGCGGCGTGTCAGGCGGTTGATGGGTGGCGTCGCCGTCGGTGCGATGATGTGGCCACGACGCAGCGGGTTGGCCACGCCCCCCACGGTGGCGACGGAGAAGGCCTTGGGCACGCCCGTGGAGTGGGAAATTGCCGAAGACCAGTCCCACCACGGCAGTCCGACTTTCGGTGCCGCGGGGCTTTGATCGCGGATGGCGCGCTCGAAAGAAAGAAGATAGGCACGGTGCCAGGGGAGGAACAACTTGGCATTCACGGCCGAGCCCGTGGTGTGGTCGTGATGCCAGCAATACCAGTTGGGGATTCCGTGCAGTCCGGCGAAGTAGTTGTAGCCGCGGTTGTCCATGATCGCCTGCGCCTTTGTGTAGCCGGTGCGCAGGGCCTGCAATTCGGCGGCGTCGAGATTGTCTGCGTTCTTTCGAACGATCAAGCTGGTCATCCTGGCCTCCTCTTGGCGTTCCGGGGTTGGATCTACAACAGCCGCGATGATTCGACGAGATGGTTGTGGTCGAGCGGGTTACCGGGTGAACATGCCGTGCAGGGATCCGCGGACATCCGCCGTGGCAGGGCGCTCCAGATTGAGCTCACAAACAGAGCGGCCGCGCTGACGTAGAGGCCCGCGTCGTAATCGAAGCGGAACTTGCAGAGGTACATCGTCAACGCCGCCAGCAGGCCGAGCAGAAGCGGGCCGTAAAAGGAACGCCTCCGGGTGCGGACGAACAAGGCCAGGATGGACGTCAGCAGCAGAGCAATGGCCAGGGGCTGTAACCAGCGCGCGCTGATGACCGAGGCGGCTCCCATGCTGCTCATGAGCGCCATCCAGCAGAGAGGGCACTTGGGGCTCACGGCGATCAGAAAGGTCGTGATCGCCGTGATGCTGACATCACCCGATTGATGACGGCCGGCCGAAGGTTGCGAAGGGATCTGCTTCACGAGCACGGGCTCTCGGATCCGGAAATGAAGACACGACGCCGCTAGGGCGTTGTCTGAATTCCAACAATGATTTCGTAACGGCAGGATACGGCGGCCGGCTGAAAGGTGTCAAGAAAGCATGAGCGTCCATCATGTGTCTTGGAGCTGCGAAGCCGAAAGATCAGGCGAAGATGGCGGGCCGAGCCTTGGGCAGCCAACGCTGACGGCCGTGCCTGCTAATGCTTCGGCGTGACGACGCGGGCGTGCGATTCCTGCACGCTCGCCTCACGTAACTGACCCGTCCCCAGGACCACCGGCTCCTCCAGCCGAAGGAGCAGCTGGCCGGCGTCCTTGCCGATCACCTTCCCCCGATAGGTCCGGGTCGGATCGTTCAGGATGTAATCCTGCGTGTCTCCGGTCACCTCGATGTCGTCTCCGATCTTGATCTCTGGCATTGTTCTTTCCCTTCGCTCGGCTGGCGAGGTAGCGCTTCCCGTGCCGATTCAGTCTCACGAGTGGTTCGCGCGACCTCAGCCTACGCGATCCCGGATGCGCTCGAGCTCCTCGATACACTCCTGGATGTGCTCCATGACGGAGTCGGCACGAAACTCGTCGCTGACCGACTCCTGAATCATCCGCAGCCTGCTGATCGATTCGTCGTCGGTCACATCATCGATGCGTTGCATCCTGCGATGCTAACGTTGTGTCACGCGAGTCCAACATTGTGTCACGCGAGTCCAATGTTGTGTCACGTGAGTCAAATGTTGTGTCGCGCGAGGCAAACATTGTGTCACGCGAGGCAAACATTGTGTCACGCGAGGCAAACATTGTGTCACTCGACTCAAATATTGTGTCATGCGAGGCAAACGTTGTGTCGCGCGAGGGCAGATGTTGTGTCATGCTAGGCTAACATTGTGTCACGCGAAGGCGAGATTGTGGCCTGTGATGCCAATTCTGTCACATACGAAGCTGTGGTTGTCTCACATGACGCGAATGTTGTGTCATGTGCTGCCAATGTTGTGACATTCGAAGCCAACGTTGTCTCACACGACGCTAACGCTGTGACATACGAAGTCAATGTTGTGACATGCGAAGCCAGAGTTGTGTCTTCGGGCTTCATGCGGCGGGCGCGACGACAGCCGGCTCCATGGCCCGGCGCGGGGGGAGCATCATGTGCCAGCGGGCCACGACGTCATTGGGGATGACGAACTCGAACGTCTGGTTGAAGCAGCGAAGGCGCAGGACTTTGCCGCCATCGACCTTCAGGCCGGTGGTGAGCTGCGTGTCGTATTCGATTTCGCGAACCCACTGCAGATCGAGGGAGGCCTGCATGTCGGAGTTTTCATAAAAGAACATCGACTGCGTCACGGCGAGGGCAACCGGGAGATGCCGGTTTCCGTCGACGAACTCGCCGGGGCTGACCATGCGCGATGTGGCGCGGCGCTTGTCATTGAACTGCGCGATCCTGTCGCTGCCAAGCCGGCGATAGAGACTCCATCCCAGGATGGAAACAGCGGCAAACGCGGCAATCGATAGGTACGTGGTCATCATCAGGTGCTCTCCTCGAATGGGGAGTGCGGCGGCGAGCGCCGCACTCCGGAATCAGAATGGCGATCAGACGCGGGGCTTGGCCTCGTTGACTTTCAGCGCCTGGCCGTTGACGTCGCGACCGTTGAGACCGGTGATGGCCGCGCGGGCCTCGTCGTCATTGCCGTATTCGAGGAAGCCGAAGCCCTTCGACTCTCCACCTTTGCGCTCCGTGGCGACGTTGGCCGAGATGAGTTTCCCGAACGGAATGGCGAGATCGTTGAGCTGGGCATCGGTGATCTGTTTGGAGAGATTTCCTACATACAATTTCATTTGGAGCTCCTGACCGGCCTGGAGCCGGCAGTTCCCCCGTCGCTGCGAAAAGGGAGTGATCGCGCGTCGAGAGAATGGGAAGCTAAGAGGGGTGAGTCCAGAGGTTCTGACTTAGTTCAGAAGGACTGAAGAGCCGAGGAAGTTTCCTCGACGAGTGGCTACCATACGCGTATTGTCCGAGGGTGTCACGAGGCAATATGGTTGAGTGGAAACGGGTTACGGCGCAATTTCTCAATCGCGATCAGGGGTTCGTCAGCGTCGATACCTGTGGCCAAGGGTTTGATACTGGTCGCGCAAGGAGAGCAGGCGTCCGCGCCTGCTCCCGTCGGGCGTCCTCGCCCGGCGGTGGTGTCGCGGCGTAGGAACGAATCGAACCTGAAAACGGGAGCGTGGTGTTGATTCGGTATCGATCCACGGCGTCGTATCGATCTCGATTTCCACCGCCGGGCGAGGACGCCCGTCGGGAGCAGGCGAAGACGCCCGCTCTACTTCGCCGTCAGCCCGGCGGTCTCTCTCGCATCGCTCCTTGTCAGCAGGGGCGGTGGCCTCCACGGGTCGAACTCTGGTGGAAGAACGTGCAGGATCTCGTCGGCGCGCATGCCGTAGAGGTCGTAGTTGAAATCGAGCTGCTGGATGACGGCGATCAGGCGTTTGAGGTTGCCGGGGCGGCTGGACGTAGTGGCGCCGCGCTTGGGGTGGTTGCGCTTGATGTCCCAGTAGAGGAGATCGATCGCCTCGATGAGCCCCTTGTTCGTGATGAGGTCGCGGCGGAAACCGAGGTTGTAGATGAATGCGCCATGCTGATGGACGGGCGGATGGAGGAGCAGCCGCGCATTCTGGCGATGCAGTGTGAAGAGCCAGTACGGACTGGCCAGCAGATGGCGGCCGCGCTGCCAGCCGCCGCTCTCGGTGTGGGGGATGTAATGATAGTCCTCGCGCGGGCGGCGCTTTCCTTCCGCGCCGATGGGCGAAAGCTGATCGAAATAGAAGAGAGCCAGCCAGCTCCAGAGCCCTACGTCGTCAGCCGGCGCCGGAACGTCCGCGAGGACGCCGGCGAGATACTCGGCCGCTTCGAACTTGCTGGCGAACGTCCGCGGCACGATCTCGATCGGGCGCGGGAGCCGCTGCGAGTAGTCATCGAGATAGAGGATGGCCGGATTCGCCTGAAATTCTTCGCCGTCGCGAATGCGCTGCAGGAATCCGCGGAACTCCTCGATTCCCCGGTCATTGAGCCTGCGCAGTCTCGTCATCCGCTCTCTCTCCGCGCCGCGCGCCATCGATCGATGGGCGTCTGCTGGCTGCAGAATGCATCGACGACGTCGTCGATCCAGAGCGGTGCCTCGTCGGTGTCGTCCGGCAGCGGCGTGCTGGCAAACCGCGCCGCCCAGCGCAGCCAGAGGTTCCACCACTCGTCGCCTTCCTCATGTGCTTCCTGCGTGTCGATGAGGAGGATCTGCGTGAGCACCTGACGGACAGCGGCGGGATAAACGAGTGCGAAGAACGCGGCGTCGCCTTTGGCGATGTCTTTGATGTCGCCCAAGCGGTTATTCAGCTCGAGCACGGGACCGTTCGGCTCGAAGGCGATCCGCCACGCCTGCTGGCCGAGCCCGTCGGTGAAGTTCACCGGCAACAGCGGCATCCTTCCGGCCGTCTCCGGCTTCTCCTCGGAGACGACGATGTCGTCGGCGACGGCGACGACGCGGTGCTCGTTTCCTTCATTGTCGACGAGCTTGACCCGGAAGCGGACGAAGCTCGTGCTGTCGAAGTCGGTCAGGCGGCGGTCTTCCGGCGGCGCGAAGTGACCGACCGAGCCGCAGTCGAAGCGCATGAACGAGGTCCGGTAGTACGCCTCGATGAAGACGCGGGTGGAGGGAGCGACGGCGATGCCGTCGAAGGAAAGGCGCGGATCGAACAGCAGCGCCCCGCCGGCGTCGCGCCGCAGCGTGACGCGCACGTTGGCGCGCGGGATCCGGGCCCGCTCAGTGAAGTTCAGTTTCCGCAGCATGGTCAGCATCGGCGACGCGGACGACGAGGTCGCGCCGCGGATCGAATCCTTTCATCGAAACCTGAAACTTCGCGGCCGAGGGGACCAGCTCGAAGGCATTGACAGAGGTCGGCCGCAAACGCACCCCATCCGCCTGCACCGTAATGCCGCTGTCCGACATCAGGTCGAAATCGAAGGGGCTGTGTTTGCGGAAGGGATTGCCGGCGCGAACGCGATAGGCGATCTCGCCGCGCAGCGGACGGCCGACGAGGGTCTTGTCCGATGCCTTGATGGTGAAGCCGCCGGCGATCCTGGCGATGGTGACGCCGCCCGAGCCCGCTGCCGCAGCGGCGGAGGCCGCGCCGGCGTTGCTTTCCCCGGCGGCTGCGCGGATCGGAGCAGGGGAGTCGGTCTCGTGGTGCAGCGACTCCTCCGGCACGTCGATGGAGAAGAGGTCGGCCAGGAAATCGCGGACGCGGCCGGCAGGAGGACGGGCCAGCAGTGAGGCCAGAAAGCCGGCGCTGTTCTTCACGAAGCGAAGGGTGAATGCGCCGTGGTCGTAGAGCGTGCGGATCTTGTCGGCGCGTTCGGACCAGTCGGCATGCGCGGGGTTCTCGGCATCGCCGAGGAACGTGGAGAGGGCCTGGTCGTCGATGACGATGAGAGCGCGCGCGGCTTTGTCGCCGATGGCGCGTACGTCCGGGATGGTGATGCCGCGGCGGATGAAGTGATGCTCGCTTTTGCGCAGAGCATCATCGCGCTCGAGGTAGACGTCGAACCACGAGCCGGCCGCGCGGCCGCGTTTGCGCTTCACGAGAAGCGGCACGCGGAAGGCCAGCCGCTGGCCGGAGGCGAAGCGCTCCCGCAGCGCCGCAAGTTCCATTGCATCGATGATGTTGTCGTCCCATTTGGGAGCGGCTGCGCCGCGCTCGGGCAGGACGATGCGTGTGTCGTCGCTCTGCGCCAGCGACCAGCGTGTCAACGCGCACAGGCTGGCGGTGTTCGCGTCCGCGGTGGAGAGACGGTCGATGGTTTCAGCGTCGATTCGCTGCGTGTTGGGGCCGTCGACGACCTCGACGATCAGGTCGCCGCGCAGGATCGGATAGAAATACTGACGCACGGCCGAGGCGGTGATGCGATCGAGCGACAGCTCGCCGTCGCGGAAGTAGGGGACGACGATGGAGAGTCCGGGCTCGATGCGATGGACGCCGAAGTCGTCGGCGAAGCGGTTGAGCAGGATCGGATCCTCGATCGGGAGCGGCAGTCCGTTGCGCTTTTCGAAGCGCGCCAGAAAGCCGTAGGGATAGATACGCTGGCCGTCGAGAACGTGGGTCTTCAGCACCGATTGACCGAGGAGCAGCGCGCGATTGTCATCGAAGCGGCGGGTGATGCCGAAGATGGTGCGGGCGCGCGAGGCCACGGTGAAGACGGCTTTGCCGAGCCCCCACCGCCCGCGGTCGACGTCGCCTTTGCTGGAGCGGCCGACGTTGCGCCAGAAGTAAAAGAAGTCGTTCTTCTGATCCTCGCCCGGGGTGTCGAGCTCCGGATCGGCGTACGGGTCTCCGGTGAGGCCGCGCGTTCCAAAGTCCTCGATCAGCAGATACGGGACCGCTTCGTCGTCCTTTGGCAGAACGGTGTGAATGGTTTTCGCCGCCGCCCGAAGGTGTGCTTCCAGTCCGTCGAAGTACTCCCGCACGGCCTCGGCGGGCAGGGCATGCGCTCCCGACGCGAAGCGGAAGCGTACGCGCACCGGCCAGCGGCTGCGCGGCAGGCGCGCGTCGAGGGAGTTCTGGATCGACTCGCGAACGAGAGCGTCGGCCAGATCCTGGGCCTTGAAGAACTCGTCGTGAACCGGATCGACCTGCACTTCGCCGGGATCCATCGTCCGAAAGTGCCAGGAGGGGAAGCGGGACATAGGGTGGTTTGAGAGTACACCGTGTTGGGGGGTGGGTCTCTAGGTTGCTGTGTTGCTGGGT
>DATLWH010000143.1:0-3227 GCA_035576505.1 Thermoanaerobaculia bacterium
CGGCCCGGATCGGGAGTCGGGCGTCGGGGGTCGGGGGTCGGAGAGCGGCTTCGTCATCAGACTGGATCGGGAGTCGGGAGTCGGGGGTCGGGGGTCGGAGAGCGGCTTTGTCATCAGACCCAACTCTCCGACTCCCGACCCCCGACCCCCTACCCCCTCTCAGAAGCACAAATGCGAAATACGCAACCGCCGCATACGCCCCATACGCCATCGTCGCTGGAAAGGCCGAGAGCGCGTAGCAGAGGGCGATGAGGCCGATGGCCCACGCCGGCGTCCGCTTGCCGCGGGCCGTGCGAAGAGCGATCCAGAGGAGCGCGGGATAGAGCGGCGCCGCGTTCGTCACATGCCACCACCATCGCACCGCGATCGGCCCCGCGGCGGCGAAGAGGATCGCCCCGACCGCCGCGCCGCGCTTGCCGAGGCGCTCCTCGCGCAGCCAGAGGTAGGCAAGCCAGAAGGCGACGTTGAGCTTCAGCAGAATGATGCCGGTATAGATCCACGGCAGCGGCAGGAGCAGCGCCGGCAGGAGGCTGAACGGCGAGAGGAGGGTCGAGCCGAAGCCAGGCACGCCGGAGCCGATGAACGGGTTCCAGTGAAAGGCGTGCCAATCGGTCTTGATCAGCGAGAGGACCGTGTAATACGCCGTGGGCGGATCGTTGATGAGCGAGTTCTGCACGTCGACCTGCCGCACGCTCTTCCACGGCTCGAAGTTGTAGAAGACATCGTTCGGCGAAGCCATCCGCCCCATGAAAAGCGTCGGAAAGAAGAAGACGACGTGGTAGACGGCGAGCGCGACGAGGGCGACGCGGTGTTTGCGGAGAGCGCGCAAGGGATGGAGTTTATCCTGAGGAGCAAAGCGGGGGTCGGGAGTCGGGGGTCGGGAGTCGGAGAGAAACCACGAAGCCTCTTTCCGACCCCCGACCCCCGACCCCCGACGCCCGCAGACCTCGAACGAAGCGACGAAGGATAAACTCGATCCATGAAGCGCCTCCTCATCGCCGCCGACGTCGACCGCTCGCTGCTCACACGCGCGCTCGCGGACGGGCGATTCGCGATCATCGACCGTCCCGTCAAATCCGAGGAGGAGCTGGAGGCGATCGCCGGCGAGTGCGAGATCCTCGTCACCCGTTCCTACAACCGCGTTTCGAAACGCGTCATCGATGCCGCGCCGAAGCTGGAGCTGATCGCGCAGGGGACGAGCGGCACCGACAACATCGACATGGAGGCCGCCCGCGCGCGCGGCGTCACCGTCATCAACATGCCCGGCGAAAACGCCAACGCCGTGGCCGAGCTGGTCATCGCCTTCATGATCGCGCTGACGCGGACCGTTCCCGCCTACGACCGCGAGATGCGCGCCGGCATCTGGGGCCGTGACGATTGCGCGACCCGCCACGAGCTGCGCCATCACCGCCTCGGCATCGTCGGACTGGGGCACGTCGGCATGCGCGTGGCCCGCCTCGCCGGCGTATTCGGCATGCCTGTCTCCGCATTCGATCCCTACCTCACCGACGACGATTTCGCGCAGCGAGGGGCAACGCGCATCCCATCGCTGGATACGCTGCTCCGCGCCAGCGACATCCTCACGCTGCACGTGCCCTACACGCCCGAAACGCGCGCAATGATCGGCGAGAGACAGCTGGCGGCCCTCCCGTCCGGCGCGATCGTGATCAACGCCGCCCGCGGCGAAGTCCTCGACGTCGAGGCCGCGCTCGACGCCCTCTCCCGCAACGTCCTCGGCGGGCTGGCGCTCGACGTCTACGATCCCGAGCCGCCGGCGCGCACCTGGCCCGACGACTCGCGCCTCATCCTCACCCCGCATATCGCCGGCTGCACGACCGAGGCTAAGAGCGCCATCGGGGCGAAGCTGTACGAGAAGATCTGCGCGTTTTACGGGTGAGGTCGATTCGACGAAACCCTTGGCCGGCGAAGCCGGCTTGAGATCCCTAGCCCCACGTTAAGGGTGTGTATTTGGAATTTGACGTTTACAGATCGCTGGCAAGCCAGCGCGAAGCACGCCGGAGGCGCTGCCGTAGATTAGCCGGTGGCAAGCGCCGAAGGACGCGCCGCCACCGGGTAGGGATCGTCACCATCACCGACCCCGGCAGGGGTCGCGGACCGCGCTCGCGTTACAAGAGAACACGCTCGTTCGGAGCTCGACGCTCGTCGACGGCATGCGTCAACCCTCCGGTACCCTGCCGGGGTACGACATTTGTGCGGGATCGGTAACCGGTGGCGGCGCGTCCTTCGGCGCTTGCCAGCGGCTAATCTACCGCACGCCTTCAGCGTGCTCACGCCGGCTACGCCAGCGATCCGTCGACATTCCAAATGCGTATCTTGAACGTCCAACCTCAAGAAGCCAGCTTCGCTGGCACGATCCGATCAAGCGCTGACTGGATAATCACTTCCGGAGAGCAGCGCCTAGACGTGATCGCGACGCGATTCTCCCTCGACCAAGCGCTCATGATCGCGTACGTTCGCGCGCTGGTGATACCGGGCGCCACCGGCCGGCACCTCCCCTGAACGGAAGCTGTGAGAAGATCGAGTCACCATGTATTGCCCTCAGTGCCAGAGTGAATATCGCCCGGGAATCGTGCGCTGCTCCGACTGCGACGTCGCCCTCGTGCACGAGCTCTCGGCGGTACCGGATCAGATCGGCAACCTCATGCCGCTGGCCGAGGAGCGGTCGCCGGAGCTCGTGGCCGACCTGCTGGACCGGCTGGAGAAAGCGGGAGTGCCCTACGTCATCGAAGCGGGAACGGCCCTGGCCATGCTCGGAAACGAAGAGATCGTTCTCGACAGACCGGATGCGTGGGAAGCGCGAGTCTGGATCGCGGAAGCGTTTGGGGAGCGTGCCTCGCGCATTCTGGCCGAGGTCGACCAGCAGTATGGCCGGAGGCGGATCGGGCTGCAGTAGCCGGTACGGCAGGGCACTCTCCCAGGCTGAGCGGTGAATCTCTCAGACCGGGCGTGAACTCTCTCAGACCGGGCGTGAACTCTCCCAGGCTGGGCGTGAGATCTCCCAGGCTGCGCGTGAAATCTCCCAGGCTGCGCGTGAAATCTCCCGGCTCGTGCCGGAAGTCATCGGGCGTGCACTGAAAGTCATCGGGCTCGCACGGAAAGTCATCGGGCTCACACAGAAAGACATCGGGCGTGCACAGAAAGTCATCGGGTGTGCACAGAAAGTCATCGGGTGTGCACAGAAAGTCATCGGGTGTGCACAGAAAGTC
>DATLWH010000144.1:0-3122 GCA_035576505.1 Thermoanaerobaculia bacterium
TCGCGCCGCCACGGCTCGACGGCCGCGTAATGGGCCTTGATCTCGGCGAACTCGGAAAACGATCCGTCCTGCGCGCCGTCGTCCGTGCCGTAGAAGACGTTCTCGGGATGGTGGTGGTACATCTCACGATTGAACGCCCGCGGCGCGAGCGGCTGTGCTTCCGTGGTCACGTTAGTTCCTCCCTTGCCCGAATGATCGGCAAAACGTCGCGGCCGAAGCGGACCATCTCGTCCAGCTTCGGCCAGCCTGCGATGATGAACTGTGTCACACCGATGTCCCTGTACGCGAGGAAGGCGCCGGCGAGCTCCTCGGGCGATCCGACGAGCGTCATGGCGGACGAGCCGTAGTACGGCACCAGCCCCGCCCACAACAGTTCGTCGAGCCATCCGCGGGTGTCGGCGGCGGCAAGGGCGTCGTGGAGGGTGCGCGAGTCGCTGTCCATGAGAATGGCCCGCTCTTCCCTGCCGATGCTCTCGTCAGGAAGGAGCGCCAGCGCCGCCTGCAGTGCTTCCGCGCGGGTCGGCCTGCAGACGACGCACAACCGCAGGCAGACCTCTTTCCCTGCCTCGCGGAGCCGCGCCACCTGCGGCCGCAGCGTCTCCGGCGTGTCGATCAGCCGCACCCAGCACGATCCTTGCGACGCCGCAAGTTGCTGGGCACGGTCCGAGTGGCCGGCAACGTAGATCTCGGGAGCGTTGCCGTAGTCGCCGGAGTAGGGAGTGGAGATCTTTCCTCCCTCCAGCCGGTAATACGTGCCGTCAAACGCGACCCCCTGCCCGTTGCCGTTGCCGCTCCAGAATGACCGGCAGATGGCCAGAAACTCTTCCGTGCGAGCATACCGGTCGTCGTGCTCGAGATAGTCGCCGTAGCCGCGCTGTTCCGCGGGCGAGCTCCCGGCCACGATGTTCAGCGCCACCCGCCCCTGAATCAGCGCGGAAAGTGTGTTGATCTGCTGCACGAATGTGGCCGGCTGCATCAGCCCGGAACGATAGGCCACGATCGATTTCAGCCGCGTCGTGGCCATGCCGACCGCGCAGGCCACGAGGATCGTATCCGGCTCATGCCGGCTGAATGAGAGCAGAACCGACTCGATGCCCGCGCCTTCGGCGCTGCGTGCGAACCGCGTCCACCCTTCCATGTCGGGAATGGCTGCAGGCGAGGTGTCGCGCGTGGTCAGCACGCGCGACGTTTCCTGCGCCGTCTTCATGCCCACCTCGCCGCCCTTGGGAAACATCCAGTGGAATCTCAGTGGCACGATTCCTCCTGTCGGACCAGCGGCAGGATCTCCCGTGCGAACACCTCCAGCGTGTCGACCTCGGGCCAGCCGGAGAGGATGAACTCCGACACGCCGGCGTCCCGGTAGGCCAGCAGCGCGTCGGCCAGCTCGCGCGGCGAGCCCAGGAGAGTCGTCCAGACCGGGCCGTAATGCGGCACGAGGCCCGTCCAGAGCGAGCGGCTGAGCCACGGGTTCTGCGCGGCCTGCCTGTGCATCTGCGAATCGTCTTTCAGGCGGGCCGTGCGCGCCTGGCCTCCGGCATCGCCGCGGGGCAGCAGCGCCTCCGCGGCCCGGACCGCCTCCTCGTGCGTCGGGCGGCAGAGGATGCACATGCGCAGGCAGACCGGAATCCCCTCCCCGCGCATGCGATTCGCGCCGATCGCGACCATCTCCGGCAGGTCGGCCACACGCAGCCAGCAGGAGCCGTGCGCCGCCACCAGTTGCAAGGCCGCCTCGGAGTGTCCGGAGATGTAGATCTCGGGCGCCTTCCGGCCGTTGTCGAGAAACGGCGTGGAGACGTGGCCGCGCTCCACGCGGTAATAGCGGCCCTCGAAATCGACTTCATTCCCGTTGCGCCAGAAGGCGTGGCAAACGCCGAGAAACTCCGCGGCCCGCGCGTAACGCTCGTCGTGGGAGAGGAAGTCGCCGTAGCCGTGCTGCTCGCTCGTCGAGCTGCCGGCGACTAGATTGAGCGATACGCGTCCGCCGATGAGGACGGAGAGCGTGTTGACCTGCTGCACGAAGGCGGGCGGCTGCATGAGCCCGGAGCGGTAGGCGATCATGAAGCGGAGCTTCGAGGTGGCGCGGCCGAGGGCACAGCTCACGAGGAACGGGTCGGGCTCATAGCGGCTGAACGAGATCAGGACCGAGTCGATGCCGGCCGCTTCCGCGCATCGCGCGAAATGCGTCCAGCCGTCCATCTCGGGCCGCGGCGCGGCCGAGCCGGGATCGACGGACGCTACGCGATACCGCACGGCATCGAGAGGCGTCTGCGCCGCGCCTGGCACGACCTCGCCGCTTTTCGGCAGCATCCAGTGGAAGCGCAGGGCCATCAGCGATTCCTCACCACACAGCAGTGCTGCCACTCCGGTTTGACCGGCTCGTGAATCGTGGCGTCGGGGACGAGGAAACGCATCGTCTCGGCCGTGAAGTACGAACAGTACGATTCCCACGGAGTACCGAGGCGCGACTGCGAGGCCAGCTCCGGTCCGGGCTCGACATACAGTTCTCCGTCGAGCGCGACGCACCAGCTCGCGCGCTGCGCGCGCTCGACGAGCACGTCGATCTCATGGGGCGTGTGCTTGGCCTCGCGCTCGAGATTCTTGCGGACGTCGGACCCGGCCGGGAGCTCCGGATCGGAGAGCGAGCGGTCGTAGCGCGCGTCGGAGAACGTGAACGCGAGGGCACCGCCCGGCGCGAGCATTCCTCGCAGAGCGGCCACCAGCTCGACCAGCTCGAGGCGGTGTACGTGCGTGAACACGGAGAACGCCAGGATGAAGTCGAAGGCCACGCCGACGTCCGGAACCGGCAGCCGCCGGACGCCCCCCGGGTTGTATTCGGGGCTGTAGCGGTTGTAGTGGACGAAATGCGCGCGCGGAAACTCCTGCCGGCCGCGCTCGAGCATCGGCTTGTTCACGTCGAGGCACCAGTAGTCGCTGTGCTCGACACCGCGCGCGCGGCGCAGGAAGATCCCGAAGTTCCCTCCGAAGTCGAGGATCTTCCGGCCGCTCCAGCGCGGGTGGCCGAGCACCTCGTCGAAGTAGACGAATTGTGTTTCGCGGGTCGACGTGATGCGGTCCAGGAGGACTGGCACGCTCATGTATCCACCGTCCAGGGGATCTCCCGG
>DATLWH010000145.1:0-18219 GCA_035576505.1 Thermoanaerobaculia bacterium
GACATCGTGCGCATCAAGGGGCAGCTCAAGCACTACCTCGACGTTCGCGAGATCGTGCGCAAGGCTAGCGGCGAGACGCTCGACCTCAAGGCGTACGAGGCCGACATGCGCCACCTGATCGACACGTACATCGAAGCGGACGAGCCGAGAAAGATTTCGCCGTTCGACGGCATGAGCCTTCTCGATCTGATCGCGAACACGGGCATGGCCAATGCCATCAACTCACTCAGCGGCCTGAAAGGCAACCACGATGCCATCGCCGAGACGATCGAGAACAACGTCCGCCGCAAGATCATCAAAGAGCAGCTCACCGATCCGGCGTTTTACGAGACGATGTCGGCGCTGTTGGACGAAATTATCGCGGCGCGCAAGGCGAAGGCCATCGAGTATGAAGAGTATCTGAAGAGGATCGCCGAAATTGCGAAGAGGGTCGAGGCGGGGCTGGCGGAGGACACTCCTGAACAGTTGAAGAAGAGTCCGGCGCTCCGTGCTCTCTACAACAACCTGAAAGGGAAAGGGTATCCGGCTGCGGCCACGCAACGCGTTGCGGACCGCTCGGAGTCAGACGATCCGGCGTTGGAACTGGCGCTGACGATCGATGCCGAGGTGAAGCGCGTCCGCCCGGATGGATGGCGCGATGTGCAGGCCCGAGAACAAGTGATCAAAGCGGCTCTGTTCGGGATCTTGCGAGATACCACAGACGTGGAGCGAATCTTCCTGATCGTCAGGGCGCAGAGCGAGTACTGATGGAGACGCAGTTCAACCTC
Organism: Thermoanaerobaculia bacterium; assembly: GCA_035576505.1. Lineage (GTDB taxonomy): Bacteria > Acidobacteriota > Thermoanaerobaculia > Gp7-AA8 > Gp7-AA8 > JADGNZ01. The sequence continues at coordinate 768 of DATLWH010000145.1, forward strand.
GGCGGGATCGTGGTCAACGTCCTCCTCAAGGACATCAAGAACATCCATCTCAGCGTCTACCCACCGACGGGCGCTGTACGTATCTCAGCCCCGAAGCGGATGAGCATCGATACGATCCGTGTCTTCGCCATTTCCAGGCTGGATTGGATCAAACAGCAGCAAAGGAAGGTGCGGGAGCAAGAGCGCGAGACAGCTCGTGAGTACATTGATCGTGAGAGCCATTACGTCTGGGGCAGACGCTACCTGCTCTCGATCCTCGAGGTCGACGAACCACCCTCGGTCGAGCTGAAACCCAGGCGCATGCTTCTACGATTACGCCCCGGAACGGCCGAGCGTAAGCGGGAGGAACTCATCGAAGAGTGGTACCGCGCTCAGATCAAGACAGCTGTGCCGCCACTGCTCGCACTATGGGAACCGCTGATCGGCGTGCGAGCGGAGCGCTTTTTCGTGCAGCGGATGAAGACAAGATGGGGGAGTTGCAACCACGAGTCTAAAACGATTCGCCTCAACACCGAGCTGGCGAAGAAGCCGGCGGAGTGCCTCGAGTACATCGTCGTTCACGAGCTGGTGCATCTCCTGGAGGCGACTCATAACGCCCGGTTCAGCGCACTGATGGACCGGTACATGCCGAGATGGCAGTTCTATCGGGAAGTGCTGAATCGCTTGCCGGTTCGGCAGGAGACGTGGAATTACTGAGTCGCTACCCCCACGACTGACGCCGCTGATCGCGTTTGAGAGGGTCTTCGAGGTAGGTCAGGCGCTTGAAATGCGTTCAGGACGATTGTCTCCGCAGTGTGGAGACAATCGTTGCGTTCGGCAGATCGATTTGCAGGTCTCCGCTGTCCGCGGAACCCTTTTCTGGATCAACGTCCAACCCGCATATCGAGGCAGGAAGCCGATGATGGCCGGTTCCTTCAGCATCGCGGACCTCCTGCAGAATGGGAGGGACGAAGTGCGAGAGGGGCGACGCGCTGGAAGAATTGGGTAACAACGAGATGAAATGGGTAACGAATTGGGTAATGTCCGAGGCAGGATGAACGGGCAACCGTGTGTTCGGGGAACGCTGACCTCGAAACGAAGGGTCTGACATGCGCACAACCATCAATCTCGGCGAAGAATTGATTGAGAAAGCCCGGCGGATCACCGGAACCCATGAGAGGACGGCCCTGATTCACGAAGGGTTGCGGGTATTGATCGCCAGGGAGAGCGCGCGGCGCCTTGTTCTGCTCGGCGGAAGCGACCCGCGCGCGAAAGCGCCACGGAGGCGCCCCCCATCGTGATTCTCGTCGTGGCAAGTCGTGTTATGATCATGAACGAAATGCACGCACTCCTGTCGCTCAGCTATTCGGAGTCATCAAGTCGAGGTGCCTCGGCGTAGCGGGAGCTTTGCATTCAGGTAGTGCAGAAATGGCGGCCCGCGAGGGCCGTCTTTTTTTTGTTCTTTGAACGATGCGGAGAGTTTGACCTCCGCCAACAGAAACGCCGCGTGGGAGATAGGGTGACTCATCAGCCTTTCACGCTGAGCAAGCGGGTTCGAGTCCCGCACGCGGCACCAGTACGGAAGGTCTAGCCGACAGATGGCGACGGCAACGGTCCCGAAAACCGACGACCCGAAAGGGCTTGAGAGTTCGACCCTCTCACCTTCCGCCAATCATGGCCCCGCAGCCCAACTGGCAGGAGGCGTCTGTCTTAGGAACAGAATAGTCCCGGTTCGAATCAGGGCGGGGCTACCAATCCCAGCGTGAGTGGCTGAGTGGTTGAAAGCGTCCGGCTGTAGACCGGAACCAGAAATGGCGCGGTGGTTCGAATCCATCCTCACGCACCAATGTTTATTCACGCGGAGACACGGAGACGCGGAGAGAGGCGGGAATGAGAGCTTCTCCTTCCGATTTCGGCGCCTCTGCGTTGACGAGACGAAGCGGATGAGCGGATCGATTCGTCCTCAAGGGGGCGATGCTGCTGGTGGCATGGCTAGGAGAAATGATCTGGCCGACTCGCGATGTCGATCTGCTCGGCTTCGGTGATCTGTCGGATTCCGCAGTCGCCGCGACATTCTCCGAGGTGGTTACGCTGGATGTCGAGCCAGATGGCGTGAGATTCGATGCTTCTTCGATCGCCGTCGCTCCCATCCGGGTGGAAGACGCATACGGTGGAAAGCGTGATGTCGCGATCCCGGAGACGCCGCTCGCGCTGACGCCCGCGTTTGCTGACGTGGAGGGCAAACGGGATCAGTGGAGTGGTTTCCTCCGAAAGAATGGACTTCCGCCATCAGGCTTCGCCGATGTCGTTCACGACGTTAGTGAGTTTCTTCTTCCGGTCGTCAAAAGTCTCTCCCTGGATCACGAATTCGAAAAGAGCTGGCCGCCCAGAGGGCCGGGCGATAAACGGCATATGCAGTTCAACGCTATCCAGGCATTAGCCGGATGGACGTCCGCAGCCATGGTGGTAACGTGAGCCATCATGAAAAACACTGCTCTCATCACCGGCGCCTCCGGCGGGATTGGCCTCGATCTGACTCGGCTCTTTGCCCGTGACGGCTGGGACGTCGTGCTCGTCGCTCGGAGCGAGCAGAAGCTGCGGGAGATCGCGGCGGAGTTGACTACTGCGCACGGCATCACGGTGCATGTGATGGCCAGCGATTTGGGTAAGCCGAATGCAGGGGCGGAGATCGTCAGGATGTTGACGGATCGCGCGGTGACGGTCGATGCGCTGGTGAACAACGCCGGCCTGGGGTCGAGCGGAGCGTTCGTGGAGAGCGACCCTGGCGCGGAGATGGAGATGATCCAGGTCAACATCGTGGCCCTCACGCAATTGACGAAGCTCCTGCTGCCGGGCATGGTGGCGCGCAAGCGGGGGCGCATTCTCAACGTGGCCTCGACGGCGGCGTTCCAGCCGGGACCGCTCATGGCGGTCTACTACGCGACGAAGGCATACGTCCTGTCGTTGTCGGAAGCGCTGGCCGAGGAGTTGCGGGATACGGGGGTGACGGTGACGGCGCTCTGTCCGGGGCCGACGGAGACCGGATTTGCGGCGGCGGCCGGTGTGGGGACTGTGCGACTCTTCACGCTGATGAAGCCGGCGTCTTCGGCGGCGGTGGCGCGCACGGGATACGCGGCGATGAAGCGCGGGCGGCGGGTGGTGGTGGAGGGGCTGCGCAACAAGCTGCTCACGCAGTCGCTGCGCGTTACGCCGCGACGGCTGGTCACGCTGATCGTGCGCAAGCTGCAGGAGAAGCGCGGGTAGGGTGGGGGGGGGCTGCCGGAGCGCTGGCGTCCTCGCCGGCTGGCTCGGCGGCGTCTTCGCCGCCGGGGTTACAAACAAATGTCTGGAGTCCTGCCTGGCCGGCGGCGCGACGCCGCCGGGCCAGCCGCCGAGACGGCAGCGCTCCGTTGCCTCCCGCGAACACTCTGGATTTTCGCGGCGAAGTGGATTAAGGTTCGCGAAGCCAAGCTTTTTTCCATCACCCTTTTTTTTCGCGCGTCATTCCGGGAGGATTTGTGCATCTTTGCGCCCCGTCCGCCCCCGTCTCGCATGACCTTCTAACGCGCCTGGCTATCCCTCTCTCTGACTCGAACCTGGCCCGCGGCGTTGCCCGCGGGTGGAAGCCAAACCGTCACGCCGTGCAGAGCTAAGTCGTTACCTGACAACGTCGTATCAACCTATGAGGGGAAGAGGACAGAATGACTGACACCACGCCTGGAGCCCGGTCTGTATCGTCCACACGAACCGATTACCCCATCAAGCGCATCATCTTTGCCTCAGGCCTCGGAACGATGATCGAGTGGTACGACTTCTACATCTTCGGAAGTCTGGCCGCCGTCGTCTCTCCGCTCATGTTTCCCAAGGGTGACCCGACCTGGGCGCTCATTTCGTACTGGGCGCTGTTCGCGACGGGATTCATCGTCCGGCCGTTCGGTGCACTCGTCTTCGGCCGCATCGGCGACATGATCGGAAGGAAGTACGCCTTCCTGGTCACACTGACCATCATGGGCTTGTCGACCTTCGTCATAGGCCTCACGCCCACATACGCGAAGATCGGCTATCTGGCGCCTTCCATCCTTCTCGTTCTCCGTCTCCTGCAGGGCCTGGCCCTCGGCGGCGAGTACGGAGGGGCGGCGGTCTACGTCGCCGAGCACGTTCCCGACAACAAGCGCGGTTACTACACGAGCTTCATCCAGATCACGGCCACGCTCGGCCTCTTCGTCTCCCTCGGCGTCGTCCTCGGCGTCAAGAAGATGATGCCCGATGCGGACTTCAAGGCCTGGGGCTGGCGCGTGCCCTTCCTGCTCTCGATCATCCTCGTGGCCATGTCGCTCTACATCCGGATGAAGCTCGCCGAGTCGCCGCTATACGCCTCGCTCAAGAGCGCCGGAAAGACCTCGATCGCGCCGCTCAAGGAAGCGTTCGGGAACTGGGCCAATCTCAAGATCGTGCTGCTCGTGCTCCTCGGCGCAACGGCAGGGCAGGGCATCGTCTGGTACACAGGGCAGTTCTACGCCCTCTCCTTCCTTCAGAGCGTGCTGAAAGTGGACCTGGTCAAGTCGAGTACCTGCGTGGCCATCGCCATCTTCTTCGGCATGCCGTTCTTCACCGTGTTCGGCGCGCTGTCGGACAAGATCGGACGCTTGAAGATTATGATGGCCGGCAATCTCATCGCCGCCCTGACCTACCTGCCGATCTACCATGCCATGAAGAACGGCACTCCCGACCCGAAGAACCCGAACATGGTGCTGCTCACGCTGCTCATCTTCATCCAGGTCATCTACGTCACCATGGTCTACGGCCCGATCGCGGCGTTCCTCATCGAGGCCTTCCCCGCCAAGATCCGCTACACCTCGTTCTCGCTCCCGTACCACATCGGCAATGGCTGGTTCGGCGGCACATTGCCGCTGATCGCCGGCCTGCTGGTGAAAGAGACCGGCAACGACTTCGCTGGTCTGTATTGGGTCATGGCCGTGGCTCTCATGACCTTCTTCGTCGGCTCGATCTTCCTCAAAGAGAGCAACCGAGTGGAGATCTGGAAGGAAGCCGAAGAGGCCCGGCCGACCAACACCTGACGAGATTGTTCCTCACGCGGGGGGCAGGCGGCTTGCCGCCTGTCCCCCCACGTGATCGATCGCACAGTGAGTCGTGATCCCGCTCCTCGCCGTGTCGCCGTCACACGGGCACCGTAACGGCTGACACACGAAAGGAGTCGCCATGTCACAGCGGTACGAAGAGGAATACCGGCGCTCGATCGCCGATCCCGAGGGTTTCTGGGGAAAGGCCGCGGAAGACGTGCACTGGTTCCGCCGGTGGGACCGCGTGCTCGACCGTTCGCGAGACCCTCTGTTCAGTTGGTACAGCGGGGCCGTCACGAACACCTGCTACAACGCGCTCGATCTCCATGTCGAGAACGGCCGTGCGGATCAGGCGGCGCTGATCTACGACAGCCCGCTGGCCAACGTCGTGCGCAGCTACACCTACCGCGAGCTGCGCGACGAGACGGCGCGCTTCGCCGGCGTTCTGGTCAAGCTCGGCGTGACCAAGGGCGACCGCGTCATCATCTATATGCCCATGGTTCCGGAAGCGGTGGTGGCCATGCTGGCCTGCGCCCGGATCGGCGCGATCCACTCGGTGGTCTTCGGCGGATTCGCCGCGCCGGAGCTGGCCAAACGGATCGCCGACGCCAGGCCGAAGGTCATGATCTCGGCTTCCTGCGGGCTCGAGCCCGGGCGCGTGATCGCCTACAAGCCGATGCTCGACGAGGCCATCGATCTCTCGCCCACCAGGCCGGAGCACTGCATCATCCTGCAGCGGCCGCAGCTCGCCGCCGAGCTTCAGCAGCCGCGCGACATCGACTGGCACGAGGCCATGCGCGACGCGCAGCCGGCCGCCTGCGTGCCAGTGCAGGCCACCGATCCGCTCTACATTCTCTACACCTCGGGCACGACCGGACATCCCAAAGGCGTCATGCGCGACAACGGCGGACACCTCGTGGCGCTCAAATGGAGCATGAAGAACATCTTCGGCGTCGAGCCCGGCGAGGTGTACTGGGCCGCGTCCGACATCGGCTGGGTGGTCGGCCACTCATACATCGTCTACGCGCCCCTCTTCCACGGCTGCACGACGATCCTGTACGAAGGAAAGCCGGTGGGCACGCCCGACCCCGGCGCATTCTGGCGCGTCATCGCCCAGCACAACGTTTCCGTGCTCTTCACCGCGCCGACGGCGTTCCGCGCCATCAAGCGCGACGACCCGAACGGCGATTACATGCGCAAGTACGACCTCTCGCACTTCCGCTATCTGTTCCTTGCCGGCGAGCGCTGCGATCCCGACACGCTGCTCTGGGCGCAGTCGAAGCTCGGCGTGCCGGTGATCGATCACTGGTGGCAGACCGAGACCGGCTGGCCCATCGCCGCGAATTGCGTGGGCCTCGGCATCGATCCGATCAAGCCCGGATCGTGCACGAAGCCGGTGCCGGGATACGACGTGCGCATTCTCGACGACCTGCAGCGCGAGGTGCCGGCCGGCACGATCGGCAACGTCGCCATCAAGCTCCCGCTGCCGCCCGGATGTCTGCCGACGCTCTGGCAGAACGACGCCGACTACATTCACTGGTACCTCAGCGTCTACCCCGGTTACTACAAGACTGCCGACGCCGGCTTCAAGGACGAAGACGGGTATCTGTCGATCATGAGCCGCACGGACGACATCATCAATGTGGCCGGACACCGCCTCTCCACCGGCGGCATCGAAGAAGTGCTGGCCTCGCATCAGGACGTGGCCGAGTGCGCCGTGGTCGGCGTGGCCGACGAGCTGAAAGGGGAAGTGCCGGTCGGCTTCATCGTGCTCAAGTCGGGCGTGACCCGCGATCCCAGGACGATCCTCGACGAGATCATTCAGCTCGTACGGGAGCGCATCGGTCCGGTGGCCGCCTTCAAACAGGCCGTGATCGTCAAGCGGCTGCCGAAGACCCGCTCCGGCAAGGTCGTCCGCGGAACGATCAAGAGGATCGCCGACGGCACCCCGTACAATATGCCGGCCACCATTGATGACCCGGCCACGCTCGACGAGATCGGCGCCGGTCTGAGCACCATCGGATATCCTCACGCCGCCCCCGAGCCCGCACTTTCGAAGGAAGGCACGCTCATGACGCCTCGCAACTGATCCGCGCGAAGATCGCGGTTCACCGGAGAGTCAGCAGACGATAAGATTACATTTCCAGCTCATTCGATCTCATCCATCTCGATCTATTAATGAAAGGGAGGTGCCCAGTGTCGAAGAAGTCAGGCCAGGAGATCAGTCGTAGGAAATTCGTCAAGGTGACAGGAGGTGGCATCGCGGCGGCCGGGTTGACCTCGGCGTTCCTCTTCCCGACGCGCGCGCTCGCGCAGCAGAAAACGCTGAAGATCGTTCAGTGGAGCCACTTCGTTCCCGGCTATGACAAGTGGTTCGACGGCGTCTTCACGAAAGAGTGGGGAGCCAAGCACAACACCAACGTCATCGTCGACCACATCGCCATCGGAGAGATCAACGCCCGCGCCGCCGCCGAGGTGGCCGCCCAGAAGGGACACGACCTCTTCATGTTCCTGGCCCCTCCGGCCGCGTACGAGAAGCAGGTCATCGACCATCGCGAGATCGTCGAGCATGTACAGAAAAAGCACGGGAAGCCGATCGAGCTGGCCATCAGGTCCACCTATAACCCGAAGACCAAGAAGTTCTTCGCCTTCTCCGACTCGTTCGTCCCCGATCCAGGCAACTACCGCAAGGATCTCTGGTCACAGGTCGGCTTCCCGAATGGGCCCGACACGTGGCACGATCTGCTCGTCGGCGCCAAGAGAATCAAAGACGATCCGAAGCTCGGCAATCCGTGCGGCCTGGGCCTTTCGCAGGAGCTCGACACGAACATGGCCACGCGGGCCTGCCTCTGGTCGTTCGGCGGATCGGAGCAGGATGAGCACGGCAACCCCTCGCTGCATTCGAAGAACACCATCGAAGCCGTCAAGTACTTTCGCGATCTCTTCAAGCAGACCGAGACGGCCGAAGTCTTCTCGTGGGATCCGTCGTCGAACAACCGCGGTATTCTCTCCGGCAAGTTGTCGTTCGTGCAGAACGCAATCTCGGTAACGCGTGCAGCGGAGAAGGACAACCCGGAGATGTCGAAGCAGATCCAGCTCCGGCCGGCGCTCAAAGGACCGGTGCGCCGCATCGCCTCGGAGCACGTGATGAGCTGCTACGTCGTCTGGCAGTTTGCCGAGAACAAAGAGGGCGCGAAGCAGTTCCTTGCCGATCTCATCGACGAGTTCGGCGCCGCCTTCAAGGGCAGCGAGTTCTACAATTTCCCCTGCTTCCCGGCCACCGTTCCCGACCTCAAGGCGCAGCTTGCCAACGATCCGAAGGCCGTCCCGACAAACAAGTATGCGGTTCTGGAAAATGCGATGAGCTGGTCCACGAACGTCGGATTTCCCGGCTACGCCACGGCCCCGATCGACGAGATCTTCAACACCTTCGTCATTCCCACGATGTTCGCCAAGGCGGCGCGCGACGAGATGTCCGCCGAGGATGCCGTCAAAGCCGCCGACACGGAAGTCCGCCGTATCTTTGCCAAGTGGAAGTGAGCCTTCGAGGAGGAGCGCAACGGAATGGCGGTCGTCGAGACACGCAAACTCAACAAAGTCTTCAAGCGCGGAAACGTCGGCGCCGTCGTCAATGTCGATCTTCAGAGCCGGGAGGGCGAGTTTCTCGTCCTCCTCGGCCCTTCCGGCTCGGGCAAGACGACGCTCCTGCGGATGATTGCCGGCCTGGAGGAACCGACCTCCGGCGACATCCTCATCGGCGGCAAGGTGGTCAACGACCTCACGCCGCGTGAGCGCGGGATCGCCATGGTCTTCCAGAGCTACGCGCTCTATCCGCATCTCTCCGTATTCAAGAACATCGTCTTCCCCCTCAAGGCGCAGGGTGTGGCCAAGGAGCAGCGGCAGAAGCAGGCCGAGTGGGCCGCATCGCTGCTCGGCATCCAGCACCTTTTCGAGCGCAAGCCGCGCGAGCTCTCCGGCGGTGAGCGGCAGCGCGTGGCGCTGGCCCGAGCCATCGTGCGCGAGCCGTCGCTCTTCCTGCTCGACGAGCCTCTTTCGAACCTCGACGCCAAGCTCCGCGCCTCGGCACGCGAGGAGCTCGAGCAGTTCCAGAAGCGCATCGGCACGACCGCCATCTACGTCACGCACGATCAGGTCGAAGCCATGGCCATGGGCGACCGCGTGGTGGTGATGTCGCAAGGCGCGGTGCGCCAGATCGGCACGCCAGCCGACGTCTACGACGAGCCGGCCGATACGTTCGTGGCCACGTTTCTCGGCTCGCCGCCGATGAACATCCTCGCCGGCCCCGACGTCATCGTCGGATTCCGCCCCGAGCACTTTCTGCCGCCGGGCGTCGCGGAGCGTTTGGGCGATCACATCTCCTTCGGATTCCAGATCTCGCACGGCGAGTACCTCGGCGCCGAGCGCGTGCTCTACGGAACGATCGCCGGCGGCGCGTTCGACGGGCGGAAGGCGGTGTCGCGCATTCCGGCCACGCATGCCGTGGCCCAGCCCGACGGCTCGCTGCAGACGTTCGCCGTCGCCCTCGGCGACGTGAAGTTCTTCGATCCCGTGACCGAGAAGCGGACCGCGCGGAGGAGCATCCCGGCATGATTCGCCGGCAACGCTGGCTCGGACCGGTGATGTTCATGCCGGCCATCACCTACATCCTGGCGCTGGTGGGCGTGCCGTTCCTCATGGCCTTCCTCTACAGTGTGAGCGATGCCAAAGTCGGCAGCGTCTCCTACCACTACGTCGGCGCGCGGAACTTCATCAGCATCCTGCACAACCCGGCCTTCATCCGCTCGCTGAAGGACTCGTTCGTCTTCACCATCTCCTCGCAGGTGCTCGTGCTGATCGGCGCGAACATTCTGGCGCTGTCGTTGAAAGACGCCTTCCCGGGACGGCGATTCTTCCGCTTTCTCATCCTGCTGCCGTGGGTCGCGCCCGTATCGATCGGATCGCTCGGATGGAAGTGGATCCTCGACTCGCTCTATAGCGTCATCAGCTGGGTGATGGTGCGCATGCACCTGGTGAATCAATACGACACGCCGATGTGGCTGGGGGAGCCGAAGCTGGCCATGATGTCGGTGATCCTGGTCCACACGTGGCACATGCTGCCCTTCGCAACCGTGATCATCCTGGCGGGGCTGACGGCCATTCCCAAAGACATCCCCGAGGCCGCGGCGGTGGACGGGGCGGGCTTTTTACGGACGACCTTTCAGATCACGATTCCGATGATGCTGCCGATCATCAACGTGGCGGTGTTGTTCGGGGCGATCTTCACCTTCACGGATATGACCGTCATCTACATCCTCACCCGAGGTGGCCCGTACGACACCACGCAGGTGATTCCGACCGAGGCCTTCTTCGCCGGCATCCTCGGCTCCGACCTGGCGGAAGGGGCGGCCATCTCGATCTTCCTCGTGCCGCTGCTCATCGTGGCGGCGTATTTCGTCCTGCGCTCAGCGCATCGCGCGGAGGTGACCTAGATGGCACGCCGTCGCCTGACCAAAGTGCTCCCGCGGATCGTGATGTGGCTGGTGCGGATCTTCTTCGCCGTGGTGCTGGCCTTCCCGTTCTACTGGATGCTGATCACCACGTTCAAACGCAACACGGACCTCAACAACCTCAAGAACAACCCGTTTCTCTTCAACGAGTCGCCGACGCTCGATCACCTGAAACTGCTCTTCCGCGAGACGCTCTTTCCGCGCTGGGTGCTGAACACCATGGGCGCGGGACTGCTCGTGGTGATCATCACGCTGCTGCTGGCGGTGCCGGCGGCGTATGCGCTGGCCCGCCTCACCGGCGAGTGGGGCGCGCAGCTAGGGATCGGCGTCTTTCTCACGTACCTGATCCCGCCGACGCTCCTGTTCATCCCGCTGTCGAAAGTCGTCTCGTTCCTCGGCCTGCAGGATTCGCTCTGGTCGATCATCATCGTCTATCCCACCTTCACCATCCCATTCTCGACGTGGCTGTTGATGGGCTTCTTCAAATCGATCCCGCGTGATCTCGAGGATGCGGCGATGGTGGACGGCCTCACGCAGTGGGGCGCGTTCGTGAAGCTGATGATCCCGATGTCGACGTCGGGGATCCTGACGGTGGTGATCTTCGCCTTCACCCTGGTGACGCAGGAGTTCGTCTACGCGCTGACCTTCATCTCCTCGGCGGCACATCAGACCGTCGGCGTGGGCGTGCCGACGTTCCTGATTCGAGGCGACGTCTATTACTGGGGCTCGCTGATGGCGGCCTGCCTCATCACCAGCCTGCCGATCGGCTTCCTCTACAACCTCTTCCTCGACAGGTTCATCGAAGGCTTCACCGTCGGCGCGGTCAAGTGATTCTCGCTCTCCTCTCGGATCTGCACGCCAACCTCGAGGCGTTGCACGCATGCCTTCGGCACGCCACCGAGCGGAGAGCGGAGCGATTCGCGTTCCTCGGCGATCTGGTGGGGTATGGTGCCGACCCGGCCGCGGTGATCGATCTCGTGGCCGAGCATGCGGCGCGCGGTGCCGTCGTCGTGCAGGGGAATCACGACGCGGCGGTGGCGAACGGCATGGGCGGACTCAATGATGCCGCGGCCGAGTCGCTGGAGTGGACGCGCAAGGTGCTCTCCCCAGCGCACCGCGCCTTTCTGGCGTCGCTGCCGCTCATCGTGCGGCACGACGACATCTGTTTTGTCCATGCCACGGCCGACGCGCCGGAGCGCTGGGCCTACATGGAGACGAACGGGGCGGCGCGGCAAAGCATCGAGGCCGCGGCCACTACTTACACGTTTGGCGGTCACGTGCACCAACAGGTGCTGTACTTTCACACGTTGACGGGGAAGGTCGCGCCGTTCCATCCGGTCGCGGCCAGTCCCGTCCCTATGCCCTCGCACCGGCGCTGGCACGCCATCGTCGGATCGGTTGGGCAGCCGCGCGACGGCAACCCGGCCGCGGCGTACGCGCTGTTCAACCCCGCCGCCGAGGAGATGACGTTCTTCCGCGTGGCGTATGACCACATCGCCACCGCCGCGAAGATCCGCCGCGCCGGCCTGCCCGAGTTGCTGGCCAGGCGCATCGAGGACGGAGTCTGAGCGATGGCCGAGCGCATCGTGCCTGGATCGGTGATCGACGGCTTCGTCGTCGGCCCGCACGTGCACTCCGGCGCCATGGGCAACATCTTCGAGGTGACCAAGCCTGGTCTCGACGGTCCGATGATCATGAAGGTGCCGCGCGTGGGGCCGAATGAGCCGAGCGAGGGCATCATCAGTTTCGAGACCGAGGCCACCATCGTGCCGGCGCTCTCAAGCCCGCACCTGCCGCGCTTCATCGCCGCCGGCGATCTGGCCCGCACGCCGTACCTGGTCGTGGAGTGGATCGAGGGCCGCAGTCTCGAGGAAGTGCTCGCCGGCGGACCCCTTCCGCCGCTGGAGGCGGCGCGCATCGGCGCCGCATTGGCCGATGCGCTGCACAGCCTCCACGAACAGGAGGCCATCCATCTCGACCTCAAGCCGGCCAACGTCATCCTGAAGGACGACGGCACCGTGGCGTTGATCGACTTCGGCTTCGCGCATCACGCGCGCTTCCCCGATCTCCTCGCGGAGGAGACACGCTTCGGCGCGGGGTCGAAGGCTTACGTCTCGCCCGAGCAGATTCAGGGGACGCGCGAGGATCCGCGCAGCGACCTCTTCTCCCTAGGCGTGGTTCTGTACGAGATGGTCACCGGGACATTTCCATTCGAGCCAGACACCGATGTCCGTAACCGGTTGTGGCTCGATCCGGTGCCGCCGGCCGTGCTCGTGCCTGAGACTCCGCCGTGGTTGCAGGAGGTCATCCTTCGCTGCCTCGATCCGCGCGCCGAGCGGCGCTATCAGTCGGCGGCGCACGTGGCCTTCGACCTGCGCAATCCGGAGCAGGTCGTGCTCACCGCGCGGGCCAGAAAGTCAGTACGGCTGGGCATCATGCAGCACGTCCGCCGTTTTCTTCACGCGCGGCGCGAGCTCGGCGTCCGGCTGCGGGAGACGAACGTACCGGCCGGCCGGCCGCCGATCATCATGGTGGCGGTCGACACCGCGCATCCGGACGACGAGCGGCAGGGGGCGATCCAGCGCGCCACGCAGCAGATCCTCTCGCTCAGCCAGGAATTCCGGGTCGTCTGCGTGTCGGTCATCCGGTCTGTGCCGCTGATGGACGGCGCGGCGGAGTCCGAGACCGCGTCCGGAATTCACTTCGAGCATCTGGTGCGGCTGCGCCACTGGGTCGAGCCGTTGCGCATGCCGGTGCAGCGGATCTCGCTCCATGCCATCGAGTCGGAGAACCCGGCCGAGGCGCTGCTCGAATTCGCCAACCGGAATCATGTCGACCTCATCGTCCTGGGAGCTCCGGGACCGACGCGGCCTGATCGTTCGTGGTGGCGATCAGTGGCATCGACGGTGACGGCGAACGCGAAGTGCAGCGTGCATGTGGTGCGCGTCGCGGACCGGGCCGTAACGAGCAGGTGAAATCCGGGCGAAATTGGAACTTCCTTGTTGACATCATCAATCAACAGGAGCACCGTGATTCCAGCAAATTCCAAATCCCACTTGATCTTCAGGAGGTGCCCCCGTGGAACTTTCCCGCCGCGGTTTCCTGAAAGCGACGACGATCGGCGGCGCGGTTGCGCTCGGCTTCGATCTCTCGCAAACGCGTGCCGAGATGCGCGCACTCAAGGTAGCGCGAACCACCGAGACGCGAAGTATCTGTCCCTACTGCGCGGTCTCCTGCGGCGTGATCATTCACACGCTGGGCGACCGCTCGAAAAATGCGGTCTCCTCGGTCGTGCACATCGAAGGCGATCCCGATTCGCCGATCAGCCGTGGCAGCCTTTGCCCGAAAGGCATCACGCTGAAGGATGACATCACCAACGCCGACCGCCTCACCACGCCGAAAGTGCGGCGCCCCGGATCGGACAAGTGGGAAGACATCAGTTGGAACGATGCCATCGCCCAGATCGCCCGTCACATCAAGACGACGCGCGACCGCTGCTTCGTGGCCAAGAACGCGAAAGGGCAGGTGGTCAACCGCAATCCCGGCATCGCCTGGATCGGCGGCTGCACCGACACAAACGAATTCAACTTCCTGCAGTGGAAAGCGATCAGCGGACTGGGGGTGCCCTACAGGGACAGCCAGGCCCGGGTTTGACACGGCCCCACGGTGGCCAGTTTGGCCGCCACATTCGGTCGTGGTGCAATGACCAACGGATGGGTCGACATCAAGAATACCGACGTCATCCTGGCCATGGGCGGTAACCCCGCCGAGAATCATCCGGTCGGCTTCAAGTGGTTCATGGAAGCGCGCCGCACGCGCGGCGCGAAGATCGTCGCGGTCGATCCCCGTTTCACGCGCACCGCGGCGGTGGCCGACATGTACGCTCCGCTCCGGCCCGGCACCGACATCGCCTTCCTCCTCGGCATCATCCGCTACGCCATCGAGACCGGCCGCTATCACAGCGACTACGTCAAGATTCACACCAACGCCCCCTACGTCGTGAGCGACAAGTTCACGTTCACCGACGGCCTCTTCTCCGGCTTCGATGACAAGACCCATTCGTACGCGAAGGACACGTGGGCCTACGACGGCGACCCGGCGAAGGGCGGCTCGTATCTGGTTGATCCGACCCTGCAGCATCCGCGCTCGGTCTTCCAACTCCTCAAGGCGCACGTGGCCCGCTACACCCCCGAAACGGTCGAGCGCATCTGCGGCACGCCGAAGGCGCAGTACCTCAAGGTGTGCGAGCTCGTGACTTCGACCGGCAACGCGCAGCGCGTCGGCACGATCACGTACGCTCTCGGCTGGACCCAGCACTCGACCGGCGTGCAGATCATCCGCGCCGGCGCGATGCTGCAGCTCCTGCTCGGCAACGTCGGACGGCCCGGCGGCGGCGTGAACGCCTTCCGCGGTCACTCGAACATTCAGGGGGCAACCGATACGGCCGGCAACACCGAGATCCTCCCCGGCTATCTCAAGACCCCATCCGGCGCGCAGCAGACGCTGGCCGACTACTACACGGCGTCGATCCCGCTCACGCTCAACAAGCAGGCGTGGGCGTCGATGAACTACTGGACCAACTATCCGAAGTTCATGGTCTCGCTTCTGAAGGCGCTCTACGGCAACGCATCGACGAAAGACAACGACTGGGGCTACGGCTGGATGCCGAAGATCGACGGCAACTACTCGTGGATGTACATCTACGACGACATGTACCGCGGCTCTTCCATGCGCGTCGGTGGAAAGGAGCCCGGCCCCGAGGGCTTCATCACCTTCGGCATGAACCCAGTCGGCCTCGGCCCGAACTCGAAGAAGATGATCGCCGCGCTATCGAAGCTGAAGTGGATGGTGGTCGTCGAGAATTCAGAGATCGAGACGGCGACGTTCTGGAAAGCGCCCCCGGAGTATGGCGGCGCACCGCCGGCGCAGATCCCAACGGAAGTGTTCATGCTCCCCGCGGCCAACTTCGCGGAGAAAGATGGCACCTTCACCAATTCCGCGCGCTGGCTGCAGTGGAAGTGGAAAGCGCTCGATCCTCCCGGTCAGGCCAAGTCGGATCAGGAGATCGTCTCCCGCATTTTCCTGGCCGTGCAGGCTCTGTATAAGAAGGAGGGGGGCGCCCTTCCGGAAGCGGTTCTCAACGTCTCCTGGGCATACACGAACCCGGTCAATCCCGATCTCGGCGAAGTGCTGAAGGAGATGAACGGCAAGGCCCTGGCCGATCTCAAGGATCCGAAGGATCCGACCAAGGTGGTCAAAACGGCAGGACAGCAGGTCGACGGTTTCGGGCAGTTGATGGACGACGGAACGACGATGTGCGGCAACTGGCTGCACTCCGGCGTCTACACGGAAGCCGGAAACAACGCCCAGCGGCGCAACAACGCCGATCCGACCGGCCTGGGCATGTTTCACAACTGGGCCTTCTCCTGGCCGGCCAACCGCCGCGTCATGTACAACCGCGCTTCCGCCGACGCCAACGGTGTGCCGTGGGATCCGACCCGCGTCGGCATCAAGTGGAACGGTGAGAAGTGGGTGGGCGATGTGCCCGACATGAAGCCCGACGCGCCGCCGGGGACGTATGGCGCATTCATCATGCTTCCCGAGGGCGTGGGACGGCTCTTCTCGGCGGCGCTGAACGATGGCCCGTTCCCCGAGCACTACGAAGCCGTGGAGGCGCCGGGGCCGAATGTGCTGCATCCGAAGGTCACGTCGAATCCGACGGCGTTGAAGTTCGCCTCGGACAAAGACTCGATCGGCACGCCCGACAAGTTCCCCATCGTCTGCACCACGTATCGCCTCACCGAACACTTCCACTACTGGACCAAACATCAGCAGGCCGGCGTGCTCAACGAACTGGCCCCGGGATTCTTCGTGGAGATCCCGGAGGCGCTGGCAGGCGAGAAGGGAATCGCGAACGGCAGCAAAGTGAAGGTCTCCTCGGCCCGCGGCTCGATCGAAGGGACGGCCATGGTCACCAAGCGCCTGCCAAGCCTGAACATCGACGGCAAGCGCATCTGGCAGATCGGATTCCCGATCCACTGGGGCTATGCCGCCGCCGAGGGCCACACCGGGCCTCTGGCGAACTTCCTCACCGCATCCGTTGGTGATCCGAATACGTGGACACCTGAATACAAGGCGTTCCTCGTGACGCTCGAGAAGGCTTGAGGAGACGACGATGGCTTCGCAAACACTCGAGATCAAGCGCTCATCGGCCTCCATGTGGGGAACCAAGACCGGCATCCGCTCGCTGCCGACCGTCTCCAAGTACATCGACACGTCGACGTGCATCGGTTGCAAGGCGTGCGAGGCGGCCTGCCAGGAGTGGAACGACCTGAAACGCGTTCCCACCCAGCAGGAGGGCAGCTACCAGACGATGCCCGAGCTTCAGGCGGACTTCTGGAACCTGATCAAGTTCAACGAGACGCAGGTCGACGGCGAATTCGCATGGCTCATGCGCAAAGACCAGTGCATGCACTGCGCGGAGCCAGGCTGTCTGGCGGCCTGTCCCGCGCCCGGCGCGATCGTGCAGTATGCCAACGGCATCGTCGACGTGAACCCCGAATCGTGCATCGGCTGCGGCTACTGCGCGACCGGCTGTCCGTTCGACGTCCCGAAGTTCCACGCCAAGACCGGCAAGATGGCCAAGTGCACGCTCTGCGTCGACCGCGCCGAAGTCGGGCTCGAGCCGGCCTGCGTCAAGGCCTGCCCCACGGGCTGCCTCAGCTACGGCAGCAAGGACGACATGGTGGCCCTCGGCATCCTGCGCGTGAAGCAGTTGAAGGACTCCGGCTTCAAGGACGCCATGCTGTATGACCCGCAGGGCGTCGGCGGCACTTCGGTCGTCACGGTGCTCAAGTACAACCGCCCCGAGCTCTACGACCTGCC
>DATLWH010000146.1:0-12977 GCA_035576505.1 Thermoanaerobaculia bacterium
TCAACACGCAGACTTCGAATCCGGGACGCATGTCTCCGATGACCGCTCTCTGCTTCGCAATCTCCGGAGGGGCCCTGATACTGGTCTGCCTCCGGAAATCGACGTGGTCCGCGGCCACGGCGGCGCTCCTGACCTCCGTGACGGCGGCCTTGTCGTTCCTGGCGATATTCGGTTACGCCACGAATTTGACGGGCGCCTATGGCTGGCATCAATTCACGCGGATGGCGCTGCACTCGGCGGCAGGATCTTGTGCGGTGGCCCTGGGAGTGTTCTCCCTGGCATGGAAAGCGGCGGCAACACGGCGGCGCGGCCGTACACCGCTCTGGCTGCCTGTCTGCGTGGGGCTCGCTGCCAGCACGCTGACGCTCGGTATCTGGCAAGCCCTGGTCATCCAGGAAAAAGCTTACGAGGAACGGACGGTCCGAGCGGACGTCGTCGCAGCGCTCGCTGAGGAACAAACGACGCTTTCGACGGCGATCCTGATCGGCGGATTACTGGGCTCGGCATTACTGGCGCTGAACGTCTTCCTGACGCAGAGAGGAGCCGCACGGGCGAAGGAAACGATCGCCGCGAATGATGCCCTGCGTCTGGAGATTGCCGAGCGGAACCGGGCCCAGGAGGCCGAGCAGAGGTTCGCCACCATCCTGGAGGCCACCACGGACTTCGTGGCCATCGCCACACCGTCCGGAAAGGTGATCTACGTCAATCGGGCCGGACGGCGGCTGGCCGGCATCGCCGATGACGCCGACGTCACGCAAAGCACATTCGCGGACTACTACACGGAGGCGGGAGCCGGCGTCATTCGGACCGAGGCCGTTCCGACCGCGGTTCGCGAGGGCGTCTGGAGCGGCGAGACGACGCTGATAGGTCGCGATGGAGTTGATATCCCCGTCTCGGAAGTCGTGATTGCCCACAAGGGGCCTGACGGGAAACTCGAGTACCTGTCGACGATCATGCGCGACATCACCGAGGTGAAGGAGCGTGAGAGGCGGCTACGCGAGAGCGAGGAGAACTTCCGGCAGATGGCCGACAACATCGCCGACGTCTTCTACATCAATTCGCCTGATCTCAAGACGGTCGTCTACGTCAGTCCGGCGTACGAGACGATCTGGGGCCGGTCTCCGGCCGACCTCTATGCCGATCCCATGCAGTGGGCGAGCTCGATTGTGCCCGAAGAGCGCGAGCGGGTCTTTGCCACATTCGGGGCAATGGCGGAGACAGAGTCCACCGCCACCGCGGAGTTCCGTATCACCCGACCCGACGGCGAGGTGCGCTGGATCCTGAGCCGGGCCTTTCCGGTCCGCGACGCAGCCGGCAGCGTCATCCGCATCACCGGCGTGGCAACCGACATCACCGAGCGCAAATTGATGCTCGATCAGCTTCTGCAGGCACGCAAGGAACTGGAGCGGTTGTTCAACGAGCGGGATCGGGAGCTCAAGTACGTCAAGGCCGCCCTCGACGAGCACGCCATCGTCGCCTTCACGAATGCTCACGGGACGATTCAATTCGTCAACGACAAGTTCTGCGCAATCTCACAGTATTCGCGAGAGGAGCTTCTGGGTCAGGACCACCGGATGATCAATTCGGGTCACCACCCGAAGGAGTTCTTCCGAAACCTCTGGAAGACCATCGCCAGCGGCGCTGTCTGGAAAGGTGAGGTCAAGAACAGAGCGAAAGACGGGTCGTTCTACTGGATGGATACGACGATCGTTCCGTTCCTCGACGACTCCGGCAAGCCCTCACAGTACGTGGCCATCCGTGCCGACATCACCGAGCGAAAGCGGGCGGAGGAAACCCTGCTCGAGCGCACCATCAAACTCCAGGAGAGCGAGCACCGTTACCGGTTCCTGGCCGAAAGCGTGCCGGAGATCATCTGGACCTCCACACCGGACGGCCACATCGACTACTACAACCAACGCTGGTACGAGTACACCGGAATGACGCCCGAACAAACGAAGAGCGCGGGCTGGCAACACATCCTGCATCCTGATGACCGGAGGCATTGTCTGGAAACGTGGGCACGATCCATCGCCTCCGGGGAAGACTACGAAGTGGAATATCGATTCCGGCGAGGATCCGACGGTTCTTACCGCTGGCACCTGGGCCGGAGCTTCCCTCTGCGGAACGGCGAGGGGAACGTCGTGCAATGGATCGGCACATGTACCGACATCGACGATCAGAAGCGCGCGGAAGAGGAGTTGCGGCACGCCCACGCCGAGCTGGAGGTTCGCGTCGTTCAGCGGACCGCGGAGCTGGGCACCGCCAGAGCGAAGCTTCAGGCCGTCATGGATGCGGCCACTCATTCATCGATCATCACAACGGATCGCGACGGAGTGATCACGCGTTTCAACAGCGGCGCGGAGCGGATGCTTGGTTATCGCGCCGAGGAGATGATCGGCAAACTCACCCCTTCGGTGATCCACGACCTTCACGAGGTCGTGCGGCGAGGGTCGGAGCTCTCGGAGGAGATCGGCATTCCCGTCGAGTCAGGGTTCGACACACTGTTCGCCAAGGCGCGCCGCGGCATCCCTGATGAACGCGAATGGACCTATTTGCGCAAGGACGGCAGCCGGTTCCCGGTACTGCTGTCCGTGACCGCTCTGCTCGACGAGGGGGGCAATATCGAGGGATTCCTCGGGGTGGCCACGGATATGACCGAGGCCAAGCGCACCGAGCAGGAACTGGTCAGGGCCAAGGACGCGGCCGAGGCGGCCACGCGCGCCAAGAGCGGCTTCCTGGCCGTCATGAGCCACGAAATCCGCACCCCGATGAACGGCGTCATCGGAATGACGCAACTGCTGCTCGACACGGATCTCGATCTGAATCAGCGCCATTTCGCGGAAACGATCCAGACGAGCGCCGACACACTGCTGACCGTGATCAATGACATCCTCGACTTCTCGAAAATCGAGGCCGGCAAGCTGTCGTTCGAGACGCTCGACTTCGACTTGAGGCAAGCGGTGGAGAGCACGCTCGATCTGATGTCGGAGCGCGCGCACGCGAAGGGGATCGAGCTCGTAGGTCACGTCGGGTTGGACGTTCAGACGAATCTGCGTGGTGACTCGACCCGCCTGCGCCAGGTGCTCAACAACCTGGTCAGCAATGCCGTCAAATTCACGGAGAAAGGCGAAGTCGTCGTTCGGGTGAGCAAAGAGTCGGAAACCGAGGCCGACATCACGCTGCGGTTCGAAGTCAGAGACACCGGCATCGGCATTACCGCGGAAGCACAAACGCGTTTGTTCCAGGCCTTCCAGCAGGCGGACGGGTCGACCACGCGCCGATACGGAGGCACCGGCCTCGGTCTGGCGATCGCGCGCCAACTGGTCGGACTGATGCACGGCGAGATCTCAGTCGACAGCGAGCCAGGCCACGGCTCCACCTTCCACTTCACGGTCTGCCTGAAAAAGCAGCCTCAGTCTTCCCTGGCGCCGCCGAAACAGCAGTTCGATCCGGAACGCGCACACGTGCTGATCGTCGATGACAACGCCACCAATCTCGAGATCATGAGACGGGAGATCGATGCCTGGAAAATACGCGGCACCACCATTACGAACGGCAAAGAGGCGCTGCAACTGCTGCGCGCAGCGGCAGGGAACGATCCATTCAACCTCGTGATCCTCGATATGGAGATGCCGGAGATGGATGGCCTGGCGCTGGCCGCCGCGATTCGGAGCGAGCCGGCGTTCGACGGCATTCGATTGATCATGCTCACCTCCCTCGGGCACCAACCCGATCAGGAGGCCTTGCGGCGGTACGGGATTTCCGCCTGCCTCACCAAGCCGGTCAAACACGTGCGCTTTTTCGGTTGTATCGCCACGACCCTCGGCGGCACGACCACGTCCGTCATCCGGCCGGCCCACCGGCTCTCCTCGGAACCCTTGCCCGCGGAGCAAACTCCAAGCGTGCGCATCCTCGTCGCCGAGGACAACGAGATCAACCAGATGGTTGCCCTCGAGCAGTTGCGCAAGCTGGGATATGCCGCCGACATGGTCAGCAACGGCCGGGAGGCGCTGGTCGCGGTCGAGAACAATGCCTATGACGTTGTGTTCATGGATTGCATGATGCCCGAGCTGGACGGCTACGAGGCAAGCACTCGGATCCGCAAGATGGAAGAGGAAGGGACACGGGGATCGGGGTCGCCGCGCCCTCTTTACATCGTGGCCATGACCGCAAATGCCATGCAGGGCGACCGCGAGAAATGCATCGCCGCCGGGATGAACGATTATCTGAGCAAGCCCGTGAGCAGGGTCGAGCTGAAACGCGCTCTCGATCAATGGTGCGCCGGCACGACCGCCTCGGCCTTTTCCCCGGAGCCTCAGGCCGAGCAGGACTGCCCCATCGACCTGGAACGCCTGCTCGATGTCACGTCGTCCGATGAGGGCCAGCTTCGCGATCTGGTGAGCCGCTACTTGAAACAGGCCGGCGACTCCCTGGCCGGCCTCGAGAACGCCATTCAGCGGAACGCGCCAGCCGACGTCCGGCAGATCGCTCACAAACTGGCCGGCTCCAGTTCCACCTGCGGGATGACGGCGGTCGTCGCGCCGCTCTCTCGGCTGGAGCAGATGGGAAAAGCCGGCGAACTGGGCAATGCCGCGGGGATGCAGGCGGAGACATGCAGACAACTGGAGCGGGTTCGAGGATTCCTCGACCGTTACGTGAAGACAGACCGAGTGCTATCCGAAGGGGTGCTGGCATGAACAAGATCCTCATTACCGAAGACGACCCGTTCGTGGCCCGGATTTATCAGAGCAAGTTTCAGGCGGAAGGCTTCGAGGTTTCGATGGCGGGAGACGGCCGCGAAGCAATCCGGCAACTGGCGGCGAATACGCCCGACGTCGTGCTGCTGGACTTGATGCTCCCGCGAGTCAACGGCGTCGAGGTGCTCAAGTTCATACGATCGAACGACGCGCTCCGCGACGTCCCGGTCGTGGTTCTCTCCAGTGCCGTAGCGGGCGAGCTCGTCGAGGCGGCAAGGAATGCCGGCGCGACCAGGGTTCTGAGCAAAGCCCTCTGTTCGCCGCGCCACGCGGTCGATGAAGTGCGAAACGTGCTGGCCGCGCGCATCCCTCAGCCGGCAGGCGGCGACTACGAGTTTGACGTGCGCGTGGCATTCCAGAGCCGCGTGCCGCCCCTCATCGCGGAACTGCAACCACGCCTGCAACATCTCCTGAAGAGCGGGCCGGCATCCCACGGTTCCGCGTTGCTCGAGCTCGGCCATGCGGCCCACACGCTCGCCAGTCACGCCACGCTCGCGGGATTCAGCAATATCGCGCGGATGGCCAGCTCACTCGAGGTGCTGCTCTACGAGTTGGACACGAACCCCAGGAAGGTGACGCAGTCAACGCTGCGCACCGTCGGTCAAGTGGTCGATTTCATGCCGGAGCTGCTCCGGCAGGATGGCTCCCCGGACGCCGAGCCGTCTTCGCCGTTGATCCTCGTACTCGACGACGACGCCATTTCGGGCCAGGCCGTCTGCAACGCTCTGGAACGGGCCAACCTCCGCGCACTGGCGTTCGAAGACCCGCTACTGGCCTTGAGAGTGATGGAGAAGAACCGCTTCGACCTGATCTTTCTCGACGTGGACATGCCGCGCATGAGCGGATTGGACATTTGCCAGAAGCTCCGGGCCACACCGCTGAACGCGGCGACGCCGGTCGTCCTCGTCACCGGTTTCGACGACTTCGAAACGCGCGACCGCTCCGAAGTGGTCGGCGCAACCGACTTCATCGCCAAGCCGATCGTCATGATCGAGCTGGCCGTGAAAGCCGTTCTGCACCTGCTCCGCGGCCAGGCGGATCGGAAGGCCGGAGCGAGATCGGAGGAGAGACACGCCCGGGCGGCTTGAGATGCTGGGAATTTGCACCTAAGTTATTGCAAACGCGTCGTTTCTCGGCTCGCACGACACTCCAGCGGGACGACACCGCAAATTCGCGTCTGCTCCGTAAGTCATTCTGAGGCCTAAACTTGCGCCAGAATGTTCGCACCTGCCGAACGAAGGTGTGACCCCATTTTCCAAGGTACATCACTTATCGCCCCTTCGCCATTTCCAGTCTGCGCCTTGCGAAATTTGATGAAGCTGGCCATCAACGTTATCGACGCCGACGACAACGTTGTCGACGCCGACAGCAACGTTGTCGACGGCGACATCAACGTTAACGGTGCCGACGGCAACGTTGATGAGGGTGGACAGCAACGTTGATGAAGGGCGACAGCAACGTTAACGACCCAGACGGCAACGTTGATGAAGGGGGACAGCAACGTTGATGAAGGGCGACAGCAACGTCAACGACCCCGACGGCAACGTTGATGAAGGTGGACAGCAACGCTGATGAAGGGCGACAGCAACGCTGATGAAGGGCGACAGCAACGTTATCGACGCCGACGGCAACGTTGATGAAACGCGACAGCAACGTTGACGACGCTGACAGCAGCGTTGATGAACGTGGACAGCAACGTCGATGAAGGGCGACAGCAACGTTGACGACGCCGACAGCATGCGTATGAGGGTGGACAGTAAACCTTGATGAGGGGCTACGACGGTAACCCCGAGGCTACAATCGGTTTTCGAGAGCTGCCTAACTCTCGCTGTTTCATTGACTTGGGTCACTCCAGCGCCGCCGCCCGGGGTCACACCTTCATTTCCGCCAACCTCCTCGATCGAGCGCTGGCCGGCACAAGCCCATCCGAGCTCTGGCTTCTCGCCTCCCTGGGAGCGCGGGCGCCTGCCTGAGCGAAGCCGAAGGGTCTCGCCCGCCGTTCTCGCGAGATCTGAATTCTTTCGTACGCGTTCGGGGAGTCAGCCCCAGATCGCGCAAGCTCGGCGGGCGAGACCCTTCGGCTTCGCTCAGGGCAGGCGCCCGCGGTCCCAGGGAGGCGAGCACGTCACTCCTCTGGAGCTGGGCTACCCTCTCGTTTCCGCCTATCGCGGCAACTCCGGCCATGCCATCGCCGCCCGAAATTCAGGTATCGCCGATGCCAGCTCTTCGGCGTTCGCGCAGGCCACATCCTCCAGCTCGCGCGCCAGCACCTCGTCGACCGAGGTTGCATCCCGATGATCGCCACGCCATGCGCACGTGGCCGCAGGCGGTGATCGAGGAAGCGCTCCGCCGTCACGCCAGTTCGGCTACAAACTCCCACCAGAACCGGTCGGACTGGAGAGTCCGACCTACGTC
Source organism: Thermoanaerobaculia bacterium (assembly GCA_035576505.1). Lineage (GTDB taxonomy): Bacteria > Acidobacteriota > Thermoanaerobaculia > Gp7-AA8 > Gp7-AA8 > JADGNZ01. The sequence continues at coordinate 7,173 of DATLWH010000146.1, forward strand.
GATTCGCGACCTAACTCTCCTGCAGCGACAACCAATCCGCATCGTCCTCGTATGCGAAGAGGTTCCCGAATCGCGCCCAGCGGACGAGCGTGTCGAATACCTCCTCGTAGTTCTCCCGCGGCAGCGCCAGGATGACCATCTCCCGCACGAGATCGCCGCCGGCTCCGTGGTCCGGCCGTTGGGCGAGCATGGCGTGGACGTCCTGGAAGAGCCGGAGCTTGAGGAGTTGGGCCCGCCAGATCGCCTTCCGTTCCTGTGCCTCCGCACGGACGAAGCGCCGGCCGTCAGCGGTCAGAACGATGTCCTGTTTCGGCGTATCGACGAAGTTCAGAAGCTCGGCGGCCTTGGTGATGACCATGATGTGTCCGAATTCATGACCGGTGGCCGCCGCGACCTCGAAGATGTCATCCATGCCACCCTTGGCATCGAGGTACTCGAGCAGGCCGATCACGTCAGACGTGTCCGTGCGCGGCAGCGCTTCGATCCTGCTGGCTCGAGCCACCGCCGCGGCGGGAACGTCGGGCATTTCGGCCCCGGTGATGATCTCGTGCAGGTAGTCGACCAGCGCCTCCGATTCACGCGACCGCTGATCGCGCGGCCGGGGAAGGGTGTTCTCGACGATCGTCCGGACACGCCCGGGATTGCTGCTCAGGACGATGATGCGGTCGGCCATGTACACCACTTCCTTGATGTCATGACTCACCATCAGAATCGACGAGGGGTTCGAGTCGTGCGGCTCCCAGAGATCGATCACTTCCGCGCGCAACCCTTCCGCCGTCAGGGCGTCGACATGGCTGAACGGCTCGTCCATGAACAGGATCTCGGGATTGATGGAGAGCGCGCGGGCGATGCCGAGCCGCTGTTTCATGCCGCCGGACAGCTCGCGCGGGTAGGCCTCTTCGAATCCGGCCAGACCGACGGTGCGGATCGCTTTCTCGGCCAGCGTCCGTCTCTCGTCCGGCGGCAGACCGGCCGCTTGCAGCACCGCCTCGACGTTCTGCGTGACGGTCATCCACGGGTAGAGCGCAAAGCTCTGGAAAACGATGGCAATACCAGGTGTAAGGCCGGGAACGTCACGGCCGTGATACAGGACCTGGCCCTGGGACGGACGAATGAGTCCCGCAAGAATGCGCAGGATTGTCGACTTGCCACACCCCGACGGGCCGAGCAGGGCCACCACCTCGGATGGTTTGATGGCCACGTTGATGTCTTCGAGCACGCGAAGCCGCGAGCCGTTCGGCATCGCGAAATCGTGCGATACGTTTCGGATCTCGCAGAGCGTCTCCGTCGTTTCTGCTGCCGGGGGAAGTTCGATCGTCGTTGTCACGCGCTCACCTCACTTGCTCAAAGAGAATCGCGACTCGGCCAGTCCATACAACCGTTTCCAGACCGTTCGATTGAACGTCACGACCACTGCCGCCATGACGATCACGCAGGCACCGAGCCGCGGGAAGTCGGCATGTTCCGCCGCGAGACTGATCTGCGCTCCCAGTCCGTTCGCGGTGAGCACCTGGCCCTTGAACGTCACGAACTCGGCAACGATGCTCGCATTCCACGCTCCCCCCGCCGCCGTCACCCACCCGGTCACAAGGTAGGGAAAGACCGCGGGCAGATAGAGAAAGCGAAAACGCAGCCAGCGGCTCAGACGATAACTCCGGGCCGCCTCGCCGAGATCGGAAGGGATGGCGGAAGCGCCGGCGATGACATTGAAGAGGATGTACCACTGCGTTCCGAGGAGCATGAGAACGACGCTGCCCCACCCGAGTGAGACGCCGGCCGCCTTCAGAAGCGCGATGACAAGCGGGAAGAGCATCGGTGCCGGGAAAGACGCCGCGATCTGCACGATCGGCTGAAAGATCCTCGACAGGCGCTGCGAGAGGCCGATGGCAAGGCCGGCCGGAAGGGTCCAGAGCGTCCCGAGCGCGGTCGAGAGAAGCACGCGTCCCAGCGTCCATCCGCACGCTCCGAAGATCGGCAGGTACCCGCGAACAGGCAGTTGCCCCAGCAACAACATCAGCCGCCAGCTACCGAAGAGGAGGACGATCACGAGGATGACGAAGAGCACGAGCGACAGGATGCTGGAGCCGGACCCCACGGGCTTCTCCTCCGGCGGATGTGCCGGCTGATCCTGATTCCCAAAGCGGCGGCGAAGGGCTGCGATGGCACTCCCCAGCCAATCGATGATGCTCGACCGCCGCAGCCAGTCGTAAAACCACGAGGACGACGTCTGCTCGTCCGAGCCTTCCTCGACGCGAAACTTCTGTGCCCAGACCACGACCGGCCGCCACAACAACTGATCGAGGATCACGATCATCATGATCATCGCGAAGATCGCCCAGAGCATGGCCCGAACGTCGCCCTTGGCCACGGCCACGTTCATGTAGGAGCCGATGCCGGGAAGCCGGAAGTCCTTGTCGCCGAGCACGAACGACTCGGTGATCATCAGGAAGAACCAACCGCCGGCCATGCTCATCATGCTGTTCCAGACCAGACCGATCGTGGAGAACGGCAACTCGAGCCACTTCAGCTTCTGCCACCAGTCGAAGCGGTAGATCGTGGCCGCCTCGATCTGATCTTTCGGAATCGAGCGGAGCGAATGGTAGAAACTGAAAGTCATGTTCCAGGCCTGACCGGTGAAGATCATCAGCACGGAGGCGAGCTCGAGGCCGACGTTGCTGGTCGGAAAGAGCGAGACCAGCGCCAGGACCACACCGGGCATGAAGCCGAGCACGGGAATGCTCTGCAGGATGTCGAGAAGCGGCACGAGTATCCGCTCCGCGACCGGATCCTTCGCCGCCCAATAGCCGTACGTCAGCGTGAAGAGAAGCGAGAAGGCATACGCGATCAGGCCGCGCATGAGCGAATAGAAGGTGTAGGTCGGCAGCGCGGAAAGGGCCAGGTCGATGTGGACGGCCGGCCGGAGCGTTCGCCACTCGCCGGCTAGAGAGGCCAGCCCGAAGACGAGACCGATGACGCCGATGAGCAGGACAGCATCGATCCACACGCCTCGCCGGAAGCGTTCGAAGAGGGCTGTCGCTTCGCCCCAGGCTCCGTCATGCGGCTGCATCGTAAAGGTCCTGTGTCCATCGCTGTCGGGCTCTCAGTCAAATCGCTTCGCATCGTAACAGGACACCACGCGGATCGAGAACCTTAATCCGCAGATGACGCAAATGAACGCAGATTGAAAGAGAGGGTCTGTCTAACGCACATCTGCGTCATCTGCGGATAATGTTGTCGGCATGGGGCAGTACGCAACTGCATTCACCGCCGTCACCGCGCTGAGCGATTCGCTCAGGAAGGAGATGGCGAGCCTCTACCTCGGAAGCTACGACGGTTCGAGCGAGGCACTCTTTCTCGAAGACCTCTCCATGAAGGATGAGGTCCTCGTCGTGCGCGACGAAGAGCGCCTGGTCGGGTTCACGACCCTCCTCGTCTACGAACACCTGTGGCACGAGAAGCCGGTCCGCGTCGTCTACTCCGGCGACACCGTCGTCGATCGGGCGCACTGGGGACAGCAGGCCCTGGCCTTCGACTGGATCGGCCGCCTGGGCGTGCTCCGGCGCGAGCGGCCGGAAGTGCCGATGTACTGGCTCCTCCTCGTCAAAGGGCATCGCACCTTCCGATACCTCCCGCTCTTCAGCAAGTCGTTCCATCCCCACTGGAACACGCCGCGCGCCGATCTCAAGGCGCTTGCCGACGACTTGGCCCAGGAGATGTTTCCTGACGACTACAACCCGGCCACCGGCGTGGTGGAATTCAGCCGCTCGCGCGGCCACCTCAAGCCCGACATCGCCGTCCCCTCACCGAAGGATCTGGACAGGGAAGAGGTACGATTCTTCGTCCAGCGCAATCCAGGCTTTCAACGAGGCCACGAGCTCGTGTGCCTCTGTGAAGTGGAATCGGACAACATGAAGCCCCTCACGCTGAAGTTGTTCCAGAAAGGGTTCGATGGCGGGTAGACCGGTAGCCATCCCACGCGACCGTAATATCGAGATCCCTCTCCCCGCGATCGAGCCGGGAGAGGGTGGCCGAAGGCCGGGTGAGGGGACGCGCGGCTGCATATTTGCGAAGGGACGGGCCGGGGGCAGTCCATGAAACCAGTCAAATCTCTCGCAAGAGCCAACGCCCCCTCATCCGCCTTCGGCACCTTCTCCCCCGCTGAAAAGCGCGGGGGAGAAGGATCTCGACGATCAAAGCCTCCGCGATTGCCATCGCTGCACCCCTGGGATCGCCTCTCCTCCGCGATACCCAACGCGGTGTCCACACCGTGGCTGGAGCCGATGCTCGCCCGCAACGCTGAGACAGCGTACCTGCGCAAGCACGGCTCGCCGCTGACGATGAAGGCCTTCCGCGAGCAGATCCCGGTGATCTCCTATGAGGACTTGACGCCGTGGATCGACCGGATTCGCAGCGGCGAGCGCGACGTCCTCTTCGCCGGTTCTCCCGTCGCCTTCGAGCGCACCGGAGGGAGTACCGGCGCGGCCAAACTCATTCCGTACTCGGAAGACGGTCTTCACGATTTTCAGCGCGCCGTCGTGCCCTGGCTCAAAGCTCTGGTCGAGACTCACGGCATTACCGGGCGAGCCTATTTCTCGATCAGCCCCGCCACACGCCCACCCGAGTCGATCGGTGGCATTCCGGTCGGCCTGCCGGACGGCGCGTACCTCGGCGCGGCCGGCGCCGCGGTGCTCGAGCAGGTCACCGCCGTACCGTTCGCAGTCGCCGCGATCACCGACGTGGCCCGCTGGCGTACCGAGACCTCGCGTCATCTCGCCGCGGCGCGCGATCTGGAGCTGATCGCGGTCTGGAGTCCGACCTTTCTTCTGGCGCTGCTCGACGGCATCGGCGACCCGCGGGCACTCTGGCCACGGCTGAAGGTCGTGAGCTGTTGGGCCGCTGCCGCTTCGAAGCCGTTTGCCGATTCCCTGGCCGCGCGCCTGCCGCACGCGCACCTGCAGCCGAAGGGCCTGCTGTCGACGGAAACCGTCGTGACGATCCCAGACCGCGACGATCGTCCGGTGCTGACGGAGCATGGATTCTTCGAATTCGAACAGGATGGCCAGCTTCATCTCCAGAACGAGCTGACCAACGGCTCGGTCTATGAAGTCGTAGCCACCACGGCCAGCGGCCTCTATCGTTATCGCACGGGCGACCTCGTGCGCTACGAAGGGCAATCGGATTCCGGCCGGCCGATTCTCGAGTTTGTCGGGCGCGGCAACGCCGTCTCGGACCTGGTCGGCGAGAAGCTCACCGAGCCGTTCGTGGCCTCGTGCCTCGCGACCGTGCCGGGGTTTCGCCTGCTCGTCCCGGCGCGCGCGAGCAACGGCTATGTATTAATGACCGAAGCCGGCGCGCCCGTGAGCATCGAGGCCATTGAAAGGCGGCTCTGTGACAATCCCCAATATGCCTACGCACGCCGCATCGGGCAGCTCGAGGCACTGCGCCTGATGCCGATCCAGCGTCTCTACGACCGTTACGCGCGCGCGCAGACCGAAGAGGGTGTGCGGCTCGGCGACGTCAAGCCCGCCGCGTTGCGCAACGAGCGGGCCTGGGTCACCCGTCTGGGAGAACAAGCATGAGGATTGCTCTCATCTCACCGAAAGGACCGCTCTATCGCCACCGCGGCGGAATCTTCCGGAAATCGCTTCGCTACCAGCCGTTGACGCTCACCACGCTGGCGGCACTCGTGCCACCGGATCTGAACGCGGAGATCGACGTCTACGACGAGGGGATTCAGGACGTACCGGAAGAGCTGAACGCCGATCTCATCGGCATGACGGTCATCACCGGCACGTCGAAACGCGC
>DATLWH010000147.1:0-2435 GCA_035576505.1 Thermoanaerobaculia bacterium
TGGGCGCCATCGGCTCGTCTTTCGGCATGGGCGAGCCGGTAAAGCCGGCCGGCCGTTCACGCACGGCGACGGCCGGTTTGAAGAGGAAATCGCCCGCCGGCGCGTCCTGCCGCAGCGGCGTGACATTGTCGAGAACCCAGAAGGCGCGGCCGTGCGTGGCGATGACGACGTCGTCGCCGTGAATGTCGATGTCGCGCACCGAGGTTACCGGGAGGTTCTGTTGGAGCGGCTGCCAGTGATCGCCGTCGTCGAACGAGACATAAATGCCGCGCTCGGTCCCCGCGTAGAGCATGCCGCGCCGCACCGGATCTTCGCGGACGACGTTGACGGTCTCGCCGAGACCGGATACGGCGAGCTGCCACGACTTGCCGCCATCGTGCGTCCGGTAGATGTAAGGCTTCTGATCATCGAGACGGTGCCGGTCGATGGCCGCGTACGCCGTCTCGCCGTCGAAATGCGAAGCGTCTATGATGCCGACCTTCGACCACGCCGTGAGCGCCGGAGGCGTGACATTTTCCCAGTGCCCCCCTTCGTCATGCGTCCGCCAGATCTGGCCGTCGTCGGTTCCGGCCCACAGCTCATGATCGGCCGTACGCGACGGTGCGATGGTGTAGATGACCCCCTGCCGCGGCCCAGTCTGGGCCTTGTTCGCCGCGGTGACTGGATCGAGATTCGGCGGCGTGGCGGGGCTCTCGCGCGTCAGATCAGGGCTGATGACGGTCCAGTGCCGGCCGCCATCCTCCGTGCGGAACATGCGCTGATTCGCGAAGTAAAGGACGTGCGGATCTCGGGGGGAGAAGATGAGCGGCAGCGTCCAGGTACGCCGATCCGTACCGGGATAGGCGAGCGTCGGATCGACCGATTGCGTCTGATGCGTGCGGAGATCGAGCCGTTCGACGCGGCTGCCATACAGCACATCCGGGTCCTTCGGATCGGGCGCGATGTTGTCGCTCTCGCCTCCCGCCGTCGACTCGCGGAACTGCATCATGGAGATGCCGTCGATCGTGTTGGTGCGGCTGGGAACCCCCGCCGCGCCTGAATCCTGCTGCGCTCCGTAGACCCAGTAGGGAAAGCGGTTGTCGGTGATGGCGTGGTAGAACTGGCCGGTGGGCTGGTTGAACCAGCTGCTCCACGTGCGGCCGCCGTTCACCGAAACGACGGTGCCCTGATCGACACCCAGGATGCGGCGCTCGGGATGATCGGGATCGATCCAGAGCTGGTGATAGTCGTCGCCGCCGGGCGCCCCCTTGACCGGCGCAAACGTCTTTCCGCCGTCCGCCGAGCGATAGACATTGACGTTGATCGAGTAGACGGTATCGGCGTCCTTCGGCTCGACGGTCACGCCGCCGAAGTACCAGCCACGCCCCCAGATGCGCGGGTCGTTGCTGCTGCGCGTCCAGTTCGCGCCGCCGTCGTCACTCCGGTACATCCCCCCCTCGGGAGCATCGACGATGGCGTAGACGCGCTGCGGGCTCGACGGCGCGACGGCGATCCCGATGCGGCCCGGCTTGGACGGAAAGCCATGCCCGGCGATCTCCGTCCAGTGGTCGCCGCCGTCGGTCGACTTGAACAGACCGCTGCCCGGCCCGTTCGACGGCGGGTAGACGCTCCATGGCGTGCGGCGCGTCTGCCAGAGCGCGGCATAGAGAACGTTCGGATTGCCCGGCTCGAAGGTGATTTCGATGGCGCCGGTGTCGCTGTCGTTGTTGCGCGAGAGCACGCGCTGCCAGCTCGCCCCTCCGTCCTTCGACCGGAAAACGCCGCGTTCATTGTTAGGACCATAGGGGTGACCGAGCGCCGCGACGTACACGACGTCGGGGTTGGATGGGTGAATGACGATGCGTCCGATCTGCTGCGAGTCTGTGAGACCGGTGCGCGACCACGTCTTGCCGCCGTCGGCCGACTTGTACATGCCGTTGCCCTGGGAGATGTCGGAGCGCATGTCGGCCTCGCCGCTGCCGACGTACACGACGCGCGGGTTTGACGGCGCCACGGCGATCGCGCCGATCGAACCGATCGGTTGACCGTCGAAGATCGGCGTCCAGGTGCGGCCGGCGTCGCGCGTTTCCCACACGCCGCCGTTGACGCTGCCGAAGTAGAAGTGCTCCGGCTCCCCCGGCACGCCGGTGACGGCCAGGACGCGCCCGGCGCGGAACGGACCGAGGAGCCGCCAGTGAAGATCCTGAAAGAGAGTTGGATCGACCGCCGCAAAGGAGCTCGCGGCGATGAGCGAAAGGACAAAGCAGCGGAGGAGCGTTCGCATGGCGGCGGATGATATCGCGCGGGTCCCGCGGTCGCGCGGTCTCGGCGAAGTTGCGCGGTCGCTGAGTTGCTGAGTCGCTGAGTTGCTGAGTTGTAAGGTTACCGACTTGCAACAATTCAAGAGATCCGTCCTCAGCAACCCAGCAACTGAGCAACCCAAGCAACCCACCGCG
>DATLWH010000148.1:0-7443 GCA_035576505.1 Thermoanaerobaculia bacterium
CTGCTTATGGATGGGCGCGGTGACGAGCGCCGAGCAGTGGCCGGCACCGACAGCGCCCAGGGCGGCCTCGATGGAATCGAGAGCGATGCGGCCGTACGCGGCATCGATGGCGCCGTAGCGGATCGGACCTTCGCCTCCGACGTCGACGAAATCAATCCCGTCCGGAGGCTCGGAGAGCGCACGGCTGCCGAACACGCGCGACGGGACGTCAAGATTGCGAAGCGCTTTGAAGACGATCTCCGCCCCGATGCCGGACGGATCGCCGAGGGTGATGGCCAGTGGCTTCACGGAAACGGATTGTAGTTGCTGCTGTAGCGCGGTCGCGCGGTCTCGGGGTTGCGCGGTCTCGCCGGGTCTTGCGTTGCCACGGTCCCCGGGTCGTCTGGAAGACAAGGTTTGCTTGGTTGGTAATGTTGACACTCAAGGAGTTGGCAACCAACCTAGCAACTCAGAAACCCAGCCGCCCAGCAACCGCGAGACTGCGCAACCGCGCGACCGCGAGAACTACTCCCCGAGCTCTTCCTGCTTGAAGAGGTACTTGATGCAATGTTTCTGGATCACGAGATTGGGTGCGCCGTCGCGGTTCACCTTCAGGCATGACCTGTCGTACCACTCGATGCAGCCGCGGATCTCTTCGCCGTCGGTCAGGACGATGACCATCGGCGTCTTCGAATTCATCTGCTTCACGTAGTAGAAGTTCTCGGCATTCGTCGCCTCGGGCGGCGCGGTTTTCCCGTTGCGGTTGTTCCCGTTCCCGCTGCCGCGCGCCTGCCGGTTGAAGTCGGTCATCGGCGACCGGAACATGCGGCGAGCGCCTGCATGGTTCGCGTCTACCTCGTGCTGCCGGTTCATGAATGGCATCAGCATCCTCCGTTTGGGCTCTCTCTTGCTCAGGTGACCGTTAGCGAATCGCGAAGCCTTGTTTGCGAACCTTGTGCCTTTTCCCTATCATCCGGGCGCTTTACCGGAGGCTTACGTTGAATTCCGTGGTGTGTATCGCGCAGGTGCCGGACACTGAGTCGCGAATCAAGATCGGTGGCGACGGCCGCCACATCGACGAAACAGGCATCAAATACATCGTTTCGCCCTTCGACGAATACGCGCTCGAAGAGGCGATCCGTCTGAAGGAAAAGCAGGGTGGCGACGTCACGGTTCTCGGCTTCGGCCCTGACCGGGTGCAGCAAGCCTTGCGCGAGTCGCTTGCGCGCGGCGCAACCAGGGCCCTGCACGTCAAAGGCGATTCCGATAACGCCGACTCACTCGGCATCGCCAGGGTTCTCGCCGCGGCGATCAGGAGCGTGCCACACGACCTCGTCTTTTTCGGGAAGCAGGGCGTGGGCACGGACAACTCCCTGGTCGGCCCGATGGTTGCGGAACTGCTCGGTTACCCGCAGATCAACGTTGTGACGCACCTCGAAGCGGCCGACGGCAACGTGACCGGTCACCGCGAGATCGAGGGTGCTGAAGAGGTCATCGAGGCAGCGATGCCGGCGGTGATCACCGCGCAGAAGGGGCTGAACGAGCCGCGCTACGCGTCGTTGAAAGGAATCATGGCGGCGAAGAAGATCGTGATCGAGACGAAGTCGATCACAGACCTCGGACTGGCCGACTCCGACATCATCAACCAGCGCGTGACCCTCGTGTCGCTCGCCCTGCCGCCGGACAAGAGCGGCGGCCGCAAGATCGACGGCGCCGATCCGTTGGCGGCGGCGAAGGAAATCGTCCGCTACATCAAGGAGGAAGCGAAGGCGTTGTAGCTGAGGGTTGCTCGGTTGCTCAGTTGCAGGGTTGCTCGGTTTCCGGAGGCCCAGCAACGCAGCAACCCAGCAACGCAGCAACCCAGCAACCCAGCAACTTCAAAACACCATGCCCTCTGTTCTCGTTTTCTGCGAAGTTCAGGACAACAAACTCAAGAAGGCGTCGCGCGAGGCGCTGTCGATCGGACGGAAGCTCGCCGAAGCGGTGGCTGGCGAGCTTGTCGCGTTCGCCACCGATCGCTCCGCTGCCGGCGATGCCGGCCGCTACGGCGCGAAGAAGCTCTATGTCGCCGGCACCGGCAGCTACAACACCGAGAGTTACACCGCCGCAATGAAGGCGGCCATCGATCAGTCTGCCGCGTCGGTCGTGCTCCTGGGTGGGACCTCGAATGGACGCGATCTCGCTCCCCGTCTGGCAGCGCGGCTGAACGTCGGCGTGGCATCGGACGTCGACCGCCTCGAATGGGCCGAGGGCAAACTGCGCGCACGGCGGCCCGTCTACTCCGGAAAGGCGTTCGCCACGGTCGAGATCAGCGGAACGCCCGCCATCGCCACCACGCGCATCAATGCCTTTCCCGCGGAAGAGTCGGGTCAGGGGCCGGCGGAGGTCGTCGAGATCAGCGCGCCGCCGGATTCCAAGACGAAGGTCGTCGAAACGAAGGTTGCCGAGTCGGGCGAGCTGTCGATCGCCGAAGCCGACATCATCGTCTCGGGCGGCCGCGGGCTCAAAGAGGGAGCGAACTTCTCGCTGATCCGCGACCTCGCCCATGCCATCGGCGGCGCTGTCGGCGCATCGCGGGCAACGGTGGACGCCGGCTGGATCGACCATCAGCATCAGGTCGGCCAGACCGGCCGCGTCGTCAGCCCCAATCTCTACATTGCCGCCGGCGTCTCCGGTGCCATCCAGCATCTGGCCGGTATGTCGACCTCGAAGCACATCGTGGCCATCAACAAAGATCCCGAGGCGCCGATCTTCCGCATCGCCGACCTCGGCATCGTCGGTGATCTCTTCACGATCGTTCCGGCGTTGACCGACGAAGTGAAGAAGGCAAAAGCCCACTGAACGCGAAAGGCCGCCGAGTACCGGCGGCCTTCGTGGATTTTCGCTTCGGTCGGGATTACTGTTGGCCGGCGCCCGGCCTCGGTGCCACCCCTGGTTTCTCGGGCGACTGCTTCGGGGTCGGATCCTTGCCGACGACGCTCTGGGTTGTGTAGCCCGCGGCCATCGAGCTCGAAATCGGATTGGTGCCTGGCGGGAGGCATTCCAGCGTGAGCATGATGGCGTGCCGCGCAAACTGCGCGTCGCAGTGAGCTTCGTTTCGGGCGTTGTAGATTCGCGGGCTCTTGGCGATGACCCTGTTCCCTTCGAGGACGACGAAGTAGTATTCGATCTCTTCGTTGTTATCGAACTTCGGCAGCGTCACCTGCGAGACCTTGCCCAGGTTGCGGCCATCGACGAAACACCAGTCCGTCGATCCCTGCCGGCGGAAGTAGGCGCGCAGCACGCCGTCGTCCGCGGTCTCGACGCTCATGATCGCCATTTCGCCCTGAACCATGCACCCGGGAGGAGCGTGCTCGATCGAGCCGGTTTGCACAGCCAGCGCGGTGAGGGCGCTCATCGCAAAGACGAGAGTCAGGAAGATGCGGATTCTCATTGGTTACCTCGGACAAAGCGAGATGATACGGCAAAATTTCACTGCTGTGCCAGGATGCGGTCGCGATAGGCGAGGATCGCCGGCGTTTGGGGCAGCGAGGGCATGGCTCGCGTGATCAGTTGGCGGGCCAGCGCATAGTCGCCCAGCTCAAAGCGGTTCACGGCCTCGTAGAACATGTGGCTCTCTTCGCCGGCCTTGAGCGGGTACGTTTTGCGGTACTGCGCGGACGATTCGGCGTATAGGGCCGTCTGGCTGAGCGCGCGGGCCAGAGCTTGCCGCTCGCCGCGCTGAAGATTGGGAATGGTGGCGATCCGGCGGAGCTCGTTGCGTGCCCCCACGATGTTGCCCGTCCCGACCATCCGCTCGGCGGCGGCGATCTGATCGATCACCGGTTGGGTGGCCGGGGCCGGCGCTGCCGGGGGAGCGACGGGGGCAGGAACCGGAGTTGGAACCGCAGGCGGGACCGGCTGCGGCACGGGCGTGACTGTGCGTGGCGCCGGCGTGACCGTGTGCGACGCCGGGACGGCCGGCTGCGGCACGGGGGCCGGAAGCGGAACCGGTACCGTTTTCGGCTCGATCGACTGCAGGGCCTGGCGGACGTCAGGGCGCGCGAGAACTGACGCGGAAAGGGTGGGGTGGACGCCGGCTGCATCGGCCAACCGGCCGATATTCACGAGAGCAATGAAATACGCCGCGGTCTCATCCTCCGTGAGCCGCCTGCGCGTCCGGACGACCGCGTAGTGCTCGGCCACGTCCTTCCACGCGCCGTGGCTGCGGCCGATCTGGGCCAGCGCGGCGTGGGCGTTCGGATTGGTGTCATCCGCTGCGAACGCCAGGTCCGCGTTACGCTGAGCCCCGGCCTCGTCGCCGGCGGCAACGCGTTCGAGAGCCAGTCTGCCGTAGTCGAGCGCCGGTTGTGGCGCCGCGGCAACCTTGTCGTCGTTCTTCCTCACGGTTACGGCGACATTTGGTTCCTTCGTCGGCGTCGGCACCTGCACCCGCGGTTGCCGGCTTGGAAGAGGCGACCCAATCTGCGCCGAGGCAGCCTGGCTGGCAAGCCGCGCAAATGCCGGGACGTTACCGAGCTGTTCGCGGGTCAGCAACACCGGCAGAAGAGACTCGATCGCGGACCGCACGTCATTCGGGAGCTTGAGCCCGGTGTAAACCGCGGTGATCTGCTCCGCCTGGATGACTTTCACAGCAGACAGCCTGGCCTCTTCGACCCGGCCGAGTTTGTCGTTCGCGATCGTGAGATAGATCTCGGCTGTCTCGTAGGACGGGATGTCGTCGACCCTGCCGAAGGCGGCAATGCGCAGTTCCTCGACCGCGCGCGCGTACGCTGCACGGTTGAAATCGATGACGCCACTCTGGAATCGCGCTTCGTAGAAGCCTTGCGCGAAGACCGGAGCGGCGGCAAAAAACAAGAGGAATCCCACGAGCGGGCGCAGTTGGGCGTTCACTTGGTAAGCATCTTTCGTATGCGATTGAAGAATCGACCGGAATCGGGGCCGGACCACTCCGGCACGTCAGGATCGTACACGAGTCCGCGGTTTTCGACGATTGATTTTGGATTGTCGACGAAGAGCGCCTGCGCGGTTTGCTCTCCCAGAAGTTCGACGATGCGCTCGCGCGCGGCGCGAAATCGGGGCGGCCGTTTGGTGGCGTTGTGTGCGTCGGTGGCCATTACATGAACCCATCCACGCTTGAGCCAGTCGACAGCGGCGGCCTGAGCCTCGGGGCCGAACTCGCCGGTGACGCTGCCCGTCGTGACCTGCGTTTTTACGCCGATTCGGATCAGCGACGCCAGGAACTCGGGCTTCGACTGGAAGACGATGTTGCGCTCGGGGTGGGCGATGACCGGCGTCCACCCGTCGAGCTGAACGCGGTAGAGCGGCTCGCGGACGAGGGGCGGGACGGCATGGCTGGCAAACTCGACGAGTACGTACCGGCTTCCGGCGAGCGGGATGATCGATTGCCCGCGAAGCATCTCGTCCATGTCGTGGGCGAAGAAGTACTCGGAGCCGAGGACGATCCGCGGGGTCTCGCCGACCTTGCCGCGCAACTCGTCGAGGATCGACGTGAGTTGTGCGCGCGACGTGTTTTTCCAGCGGCCGCGCAGCACGTGCGGCGTGGCCACGATCGTTTCGATCCCTTCGTCCGCAGCCATCCGGCAGAGATCGACTGACTCGGAGAGCTCTCGCGGGCCGTCATCGACGCCAGGCAGGCAGTGGTGGTGGATGTCGATCATCCCGATGGCGGCCTCGGTGACGTCACCCGACGCGCTTGACAGGTGGCTCCTTGGGCGAGCGGCCGTCCTCGTCGTAATAGTCGTAATAGCTCTTCTTGAATGAGTAGCCGTACTGCTGCAGATCGAGGTTGTTGAGGAGCGCGCCGAGGACCGGAATGTTGCTCTGGCGCAGGCGCTCCGCGGCGCGCTGCACGATGTCGCGTGGCGTCTGCCCGCCGTGAACGCAGAGCACCACTCCGTCGGCATTTGCCGCCAGCACGATCGAGTCGGTTACGGCCATGACCGGCGGAGAATCGAAGATGACGAAGGCAAACTTCGCCCTGATCTCGTGGATGAGGTGCTTCATCCGGTCAGAGCCGAGCAACTCGGAGGGGTTCGGAGGCGTGGGCCCGGAGAGGATGAGCGAAAGGTTCGGTACCTGGGTTTCCTGAATGACGTCCTCGAGGGGGATGTTCGCGGCCAGGTAGTTGACGAGGCCGAGATTCATCTTGCCGCGGAAGACCCTCTGCAACCGCGGACGGCGAAGATCGGCGTCGATGAGCAGCACCGGCTTGCCCATCTGCGCGAGCACGGTGGCCAGGTTGACGGACGTGGTCGTCTTTCCTTCGCGTGCGAAGGTCGAGGAGATGACGATGACTTTCGGCGAGCTGGCCGAGGCCAGCAGCAGGGAGGTGCGGAAGGCCCGGTAGGCCTCGGCGATAGCCGAGCGGGAGTCGGTGTGGGGCAGCAGGTCGATGCCTGTTTGCGCGTCGTCGGTTTCGACGACCGGGCGGAGCCGTGCCGTCCCGCGGCCGTAGCCATAGCCGTAGCCATAACCGCCGCGGCCGGCAGTGTTGGCCGAAGGAATGACGCCGAGAGAGGCGAACCTGGTGACCCGCTCGAGCTCTTCCGGCGTCTTGATGGAGCGGTCCATGTATTCGAGGAAGAAGATGGCCGCCAGACCGAGGACCACGCCGAGCGGGAAGGCACTCTGCAGGTTCTTCTTCATCGTGACGTTGAAGCGCCCGGTCGGGAACTGGGCATGGTCGACGATGTGGATGTTGTTCGACGATCCCGAGCCTCGCAGGCGCGCGGTCACCTCGGTCTCGTTCTGCCGTTTCTCCAGCTGTTCCAGCAGTGTCTGCTTCGACTCGAGCGTCTTGGTCAGATCCGTGAAGCCGGCGGCGCTGGCATTCATCGTCACCGTCTCGCGCTTCTGCGCGTTGAGTGCCGCGTACATCTGGTCTTCGCTCTGCTGCGCGGCGACGAGATCGCGGTGGGCTGCGTCTTTCGCGCGCGCAAAGGCGGCGTTGACGGCGGCAAGCCGCGCTTGATGCGTTTTGTCGATGGCGTTCTTCAGCGCGACCAACTGAGGGTAGCCGGGCTTGAAGGTGGTCAGACCCTGGCTGTATTCACGGTTTTTACGCGACTCTTCTTCCGTGAGCTGGCTGACGAGCGGGTCGGCGCTGGTAACCGATTCAGGATTGGCGCGCGACAAAGAGTCGTATGCATTCTGCTTTTCGAGACGGAGGTTGGTGGCGTTCTGAAGGTCGGCGTTCAGCTTCGACAGCCGCTGGAACGGAATGCTGCTCGCGTCAGCGCTCGAGATGATCCCTTTGCTCTCGCCGTACTGTTGCAACTGCCGGCGGGTGACTTCGATATCGGCGCGAATCTGGGCGATCTGCCGGTCGAGAAACTCGCTCGCTTCACGGACGGACTCGAATTTCTTTTCGTTGTTGAGCCGGATGTACGAGTCCCCGATGCCTTCAGCGATTTTCTGGGACAGGCGGGGTGACGAGGAGAT
>DATLWH010000149.1:0-6305 GCA_035576505.1 Thermoanaerobaculia bacterium
GACGAACTGGTCGCGGATCCAGCGGGCGGCGCCGACGACGGGGATGGAGAGGTAGCGATCGAGCTTGTAGCGGAGGATGCGCCGGTCGACGTAGCTGGTCATTGCCGCCAGGGCCGCATCGGTGCCCTGGTCGAACATGGCCCCGACCTCGGTGTCGAGGCTGGTGAGCTTCTGTTCGACGCGGGCTTTCGTGTCGTTGAAGATCTGCTCGATGTGGGCGACGACCTCGCGGCGTTTCGCCTCGTCGCGTTGCTGTTGCTGCTGCTGGCGGGTGAGCACGCGCGTGCCCGAGCCGCGCCGCACGCCGACCATGGCCGCGGCCCCTTGCCGCGCCGCGTTCTGCGCCCCGGCGGCCGCGCCGGTTAGCGTGGTGCGCTCGGCGGCGCGGAACTGCGCGGGTCCGGCATCGGCCTGGCGGGCCACCTGCGTTTTGGCGTCCAGCACGGCCGAGAAGCGGGGATCGTTGGCCTTCTGCAGTTGCTGCGGAGAGACCTCCGCGTCCTTCATCTGTTGATCGGTGTCCTGCTTCGAGTCCTGGAGCGAGACGTCCCCGTCAGACTTCGGGGCGGGCATCCCTTCGCCTCCGCTCACGGCCGGCGGAGGAGCGGCGCCTTCCGGCGGGACAGGTGTGGAAACCTTCGCTTCGCCGGCATTTCCCGGTTGCTCGCGCGATGCGCCTGCCACGCCGCCCGCCGCCTGCTCCTTTTGCTGGCTGACGTTGCCCTTCAGACCACCCTTCATCTGCTGCGCTTTGTCGTCGAAGTGCTCGGTCTCGCCGAGTGTCTTCGGCATGGCCTTCTCGATCTCGGCGCGCAACATAGCCAGGAAGGAGTTCGGCTCGGGCTTCTTGCTGGGAGCGTCCTTGATCTTGTCGACCTGTTTGGCCTTGCCGCCGGCAGCGCGTTCGTTCGGTGGTCCTTTCGCCGCGGCTGCCGCTTCGGCGGCCTTCTTCGCCGCCGGGGGATGGCTTTTGGTCTTCGACGCGCCGGCCTTGAGCTGCTCCATCACCTTGCGGAATCGCGGATCGGATTCCGGCGAGGGCTTGGGCAACGGCTTGCGTGCGAGCGCAGAGGCCATCGGTCACGCTCCGCTGCTGTTGGGTAGAGGGCAGACGGCTCCGCTCTTGCGGTACTCGCGGCGGACGGCGTGATGCAGATGGACGTTCGTCAATGGCTGGCGGTCATCCAGCGCCAACAGCGAAGCGTGCAGCACGGCGTTGCGGATCTGACCGCCGGTCAGTACGCAACGTACGGCGATCTCTTCGAGCCACACTGGCTCGACGGCATGGCCGGCCGGCAGATGGAGTTGCCAGATGGCCCATCGCTCGTGTGGCTCGGGCAGACGGAACTCGACGATGACGTCCATGCGGCGCTGGAAGGCGGAGTCGATCCGTTGCGCCGCGTTTGTCGTGACCAGAAGAATGCCCTCGAACGATTCGAGCCTTTGCAGAAGGAAGTTCGTCTCGAGGTTTGCGTAGCGATCGTTCGAGCTCTGTACGGCGGTGCGATTGGTCAGCAGAGCGTCGCCTTCGTCGAGCAGGAGGATGACGTCGAGCTCCTCGGCGCGGGAGAAAAGCTGGTTGAGACTCTTTTCGGTCTCGCCGAGATACTTGTTGACCACGGAAGCGAGGTCGAGCCGGTAGAGGTCCATCTCCAGCGTGGCGGCGAGGATGCGCGCGCTCATGGTCTTGCCGGTGCCGCTCGGGCCGGAGAGGAGAGCGCGAACGCCGCAGTTGAGCTGGGCGGCCAGGGTTGATCCGACGTGATGGTGCAGCCGTTCGCGATGGCGGCAACGGCTCTCCAGGTTCGTCAGCTCGTCGAGCGTTTCGGCCGACGCCCCCATGTTGTGCCATCCGCTCGCCGAGGTTGGTATGTGGACGGCGAGCGTCTCGATCTCGCGATGGAGTGTGCGGCCGGCAGTGCGGACATCGTCCGGCGCCACGCGCTTCCTACCGTCGAGCAATGCATGAGTGCGCGCCAGGCCTGCGACGGTGGCGATGTTGCCGCTAGTCATGCGAAAACGCTCGGCCAGCAGATCCGCGTCGGCCGGTTCGTGCGCAGGGAGCGCCTGCTGCCAGAGGGCTCGCCGTTGATCGAGAGACGGCATGGGAATCGTGAGCGTGAGAGCCCGCTCGGCCAACTCGCCGGTCACCGCTCCGTGCTTGCCGAGGACGATGGTCACAGGGCCGCGGAAACGGTGCAGTTTCGGCAGTTCGGCAGTCTCGCCCAGACCGAGGTCCAGAACGATGACCAGCATGGCGTGGGTGAGGGTGGCCATCGCAGAAAGAAACAGCCACCGTTCGTCGTCAGGACGAGCCGGTCCGCGCAGTTCCAGCACTCCACGGCCGAGCTCCGCGGCGATCGCACCAGCAATCGTGCGCCGGCCGTTGTGCTGCGGTCCTCGGACGACGATGCAGCGCACCTCGCCGGAACGGAGGAGCGCGGGAACGTTCTGCAGAAGGCGGCGAAAGTCGTCGCCGGCGACGATGGCGTCGAGCGGGCGGATCTCGTCGATGGCTCGAAAGCGAAGCCACGACGCCGGAGTCGAATCGATCTCTCCTCGGATGGCGTCCCAGATCGCGGGCGGAGTCTGAAACGTCCACTGCAAGCGCGGCGCGTCGTTGTTGACGACCTGGATCAGCCCGGAGTCGAGAAGCAGGCGAATGCGCTCCCGGGTGGGAGCCACCTCGTTTTCGTCGCGAAACCAGGCGGTGAGAAGGCCGAGCGTGGGACGCTGCTGTCCCGGCGAGACCGGTTGCGCGCACTCGATGACGAAACCGAAGCGCGGATCTTCCTCGATGAGGCCGATGGTGAACAGCAGAGTTAGCGCGTCGTCGTCGAGATCGCCGTTCTCACGCAGAGCCCGAAGAGGCAGGTGCGCGCTGATGCCGTGCTCCCATCTGCGGATCGAGGCGAACCAGTCGTCGCGCGAGCCGGCGGCGGCGATGTCGGCGACGCCGAGGCGGGCCAGTTCGCCCAGGTAGTCGTCCAGAAAGGGGAACTGCTCGAGAACGCCTTCGAGAGTGCCGAGGTTGCGCGCCAGTTGTGCGACCACCTGGAGCACGCTGCCCAGGAAGTAGAGCTTGAAGTGCGTCGCGGCCGTCTCGGCCAGCGAGCGGAATCGCGCGTCGCTCATGGCTCGCTCCCGATCAATCGAAGTGGAAAGTGACATGGCGTCCTGCGGCGGGAATCCATCCCGGATTGCGATCGAGGCCGGCGATGCGTATCTCGATCGGGTGTGCGATGAGCCTGAACCAGACGTCGAGGTGCGCCGGGGTCGTGGTGATACGGCCGGGCTGGGTGACCAGGGCTCGCGCCAGCTCGTCTCCCAGTCGGAGTCGTAGATAGTCGGCGATGGCCCGGATCCATCGTGCCAGGGGAGGGTCATCGCCCGAATACGTAGTCAGCACGTCCGGCGGAGTCCATTGGGGTGCCGCCGGATCGCGCTGGGCGAGCTCGGCGAGGAATGGGTGGATCGGATCGTCATCGAAGCCTTCGCCGGCCAATTCCGAGCCGAGGAGATCGATGAAGTCGAAGATGTCGAGCTCGATCCCGCGCTGCGCGGGGGCGGTGAAATCGCTGTAGAAGCCGAGGGCCACGCCGACGTTGATCAAAAAGAAGGCACCGGCAAGCTCGGAGGTGATGTCGTGCTCCGGCGCGACCTCGGCTGGTCGGGTCGTCGTCTCGATGGTGTCGGTCGAGAGCGCTTCGCGTTGCGCCTCCAGCGCTGAGGGCGGACGGGAGGGAAGTGCCGGAGGAGGTTCCGAGCGGGTGCGCTCTCGAGTGTTGGTTATGACATCTGAGCGGGGCTGCTCTCCCGCGAGCTTCTGCGGCGAGCCGGTGGAGACGATCGTCGGTTCGGATGTCGCCTGTACTGGCAATTCGGCGCGAAGCTCTTCGGGTGCGCTGTTGGGAGGTATGCGCATCGGCTGGTCTGAGCTGTGACGACTGCTGGCGTGTCGCTCCGTTGATCGCTCTCGATCTACGGAGTAATGCAGCGATATCGGTTGGATCGACGGCTTGGCCGCCGAAGCCTCCGGTAACGGCGGTTCATGACTCTCGATCGCCGTCTTCGCCATCGTCGTCGTGATCCAGCGCAGGAGCGCCGTCGCGTACTGTTGCGATCGGGCCATCGCCGGCGCGCGGCGGAGAACGAGCGGTACCGCCAGCAGGAGCCGTTGCTCGATCACCAGCGATTCTTCGTCGGCTTCGTCAGCGACACCGAGCCATGGCGGTGGCTCAGGGCTGGTGCCCCGCACAGCTTCCGTTGGTGTGGTATCACCAACGGTCAGTGCGCGAACGATCTGCTGCGCGAGCGCCGGCAGGTCCGCTTCGCGCAGCATGGCTTCGATGATGCGCACGGCGTCGTGTGGCGAGATGGCGCGCGCGAATGCCGCGATCTCAACGCGGTTTCTCGCCAGGAGCTCGACTGCCGCCGGGACGTATCGCGCATCTCGCATGAACTGACGGGCGACGCCGGCGGTCCCTTCGCGCACCTCGAGGAGGTGCTGCCACCACCACGAGAGAGCGAGCGTGCCGCGCACCGAGTCGCGCGCGGCGCAAGCCAGCAGCTCGGCGCGGTCGGCGAAGAGCACGGCGTCGGCGGAGGCAGGAACGGCCTCTCGGGCCGGACGCGACGCACGCCGCGCCGCGGCCTCGAGGGACGCACGCGCGGCGCGTTGCCATGGCGCGGGAGGACGGCCGCGGCGGCCTTCGAGGTCGAGCGCACCGGGCAACGGATCGCCAAGCGCGCGAATGCAGAGGATCGCCTGCGCCGGCAGCGACTCCGGCTGAAGGTCCGCCGCGCGGAGCACCGCCTCGCTGCGCATCTGCACGGCAAGCGGGTCGCGGGCGGCCGCGCGAATGCGCAGCCGCCCGATCGTCGTGCCGCGATCGAGTGCCGGGGACATCGCTCAGAGCCGGAATCGCGCTCCGACCTGGAACGTCGAGAAGTCGGTCGACGAGCCGCTCGTGCTGATCCAATGGAAGTTGTAGACCGCCTCGAGCCCCCAGGCCGGCGAGACATCCCACAACAGGCCGCCGCCCACATTCGCGCCCGCCTTCGTGGTGTTTCCCGGATCGAATCGGTACGCGCCGATGCCGCCGTTGAGGAAGCCATGGAGCGGTCCCGGACCGAAGTAGTGCTTCATGTTCGCCGACAACTGCCAGATATGCGGGTTGGAGACGAAGGCCGTGTCGAAGCGGTGGTAGCCGAGAATGCCTTCGATGGAGTTGTTCGACGCCAGGAGCCGCTCGATGCCGGCGTTGACGCTGAATTTTCCATCTACACCATGACTGAAGTTGCCCTGCGGGAAGTTGGGGCCGAGGTCGATGAAGAAGCGGTACTGGGCAGAGCTGCTTCCCGGTTCGATCGCCTGAATGGTCGTGCGGACGTGAACGACGCCGTTGTTCGGCACTTTCGAGATCTTGTAAAAGTTCGGTGCGATCTCGGTCATCGTGCAGTCGACGCAGATCGTCTTGTGCACCCAGCCGAGGAGCGTCCCCTGATGCACGACGCGATAGCCGAAGCCGCCCTGCGACCGCAGCAAGGGTCGCTTTGTGCCGGCGACCGTTATCGTATTGCCGGTATCGTGGGAAACGTGGATGCGATACGTCGGCAGGAACTGATCCATCTGCGCGTCGGTGAGCTTCCCGCTTGCGGCCATCTCATCGAGCTCCACGGGAGTCGGCTGGTTTCCGTTTGGTTGAACGAAGGATGTTGTTTGTAATTCCGCGGGAGTCGGCTGGTTTCCGTTTGGTTGGACGAAGGATGTTGTCTGTAATTTGCCCGGCACCGGCTGCTCCTGGCTCACCTTCGCCGGCATGTTCAACGTCTCGATGTACAGATAAACGTCGCAGCCGTCGGGAGCGATTGGCGCGAGGCCTTTGATGCTGATCTGGGCCGTGCGTGTCATCGTCGACGCGCTCTCGAAGTCCATGTTGCGGCGGATGCTGTTGTTGACAAACTTCACTCCGCCGGTGCGGCTGGTGAGCGTTACGAGCATGCAGTTGTCGCGGGCGCGCGTGCCGTTCTCATATGGCGCGTAGTCGGCTGGACCGAGTTGCCAGTCGAAGTGGATCTCGTTGGTGGTGTCGGCGAGCGTGGCGTTAGGAATTGCGCCGGAGTTGCCGATCTTTCCGTCTGCGCAGTCACTGCAGCCCACGAGCGGAATGGGCGTCCAGTTCGCGCCGACGCCGATTACCGATCCCCAGTCCGCGAGCGCGAACGTGGCGCGGAGATCGCCGGTATTGATCTGTCCACCGGTGTCGTTCCGCGGCCGAGCAACCATCGTGTTGATCGGCGCA
>DATLWH010000150.1:0-6581 GCA_035576505.1 Thermoanaerobaculia bacterium
GTCAGCACTCCGCCGGCGACGGCCACGATCGCGCCGCATCTCGAGCGGACGACGAAGAATGCGACCATCACGAACGCGCAGCCGGTGGCGCCGGGATCGGACGCCGTGCGGGCGAAGTATGACGGCATGGCCCGAGACTACGCGGCACAGACGGGCGGCAGCTACACCGTCCAGTTCGAGCTGGTCTGTGAGACCGCATCGATCACGCGTGCGATCGCCGAGGCGGGGGACAAAGTCTGGTTCGTCTCGACGAGCTACCGCGGCCGCCCCTGCTATCGCGTCTTCTGGGGCCGTTTCGGCAGCAGTGCCGAAGCGAACGCCGCAACCAAGCAACTCCCGGCTGCACTGGGCGCAACGCCCGTGGTGGTCAAGATCCCGCGCTGATGATCGCATCGCTCCTCACCTCGGCTGGACTAGGCCTCGGCGCCGGCATCAATGCCTACGCCACGCTGCTCGTCTTCGGCCTGGTGGCGCGATGGCAGCCGGCGATCTTTCACGATGAGCTGGCGCGTTTCTTTGCCACGACGCCGGTGCTCATCGTCGTCGCTGTTCTCTACCTGCTCGAGTTCGCGGCCGACAAGATCCCGACCGTCGATCATGTCTGGGATGTGATCCACACGCTGATCCGCCCGGCCGCGGGAGCGCTCGTGGCGTGGGCGGCCGTGTCGGACCGGATCCCGCACGGCGCGGTGATCCTGGCATCGGTCATCGCCGGCGGGGCGGCGCTCGGATCGCACCTTACGAAGGCCACCGTGCGCGGCGCCAGCACGCTGAGCACGGCCGGCCTTGGCAATCCTGTGCTCTCGCTCCTGGAAGACGGCTTTGCCTTCGTCAACGCCCTGATCGCGATCTTCCTGCCATGGCTCGTGATCGTGATGATGTTCGCGATCACGATGCTGTTCCTCGTGGTTTACAGGCGCATGCGCGGCGCGCGGGCATGAGCTGGGTCATCGACGGGAACAATCTGCTGGGCCGGGCGGGGGCGTCACGCGAGACCTCCGATTCGAAGCGGCAACTCGTCCGCGCGCTGGCGAACTTCGCGCGCGTGAGGCGAACGAAGGTGGCCTGCTACTTCGATGGCTCGGAGCCGGAACACTTCGGGCGACACCTTGGCAGTGTCAGCGTCATCTTCAGCGAGGGGCGTTCCGCCGATGAATTGATCGCCAAGAGGGTCTCTTCGGGGAGTGGCTGGAAGGTCGTCACCGCCGACCGGGCACTGGCCGCGCGCATCCGCCGGCGGGAGGTGCAGGTCGTCGATCCAGCCGGTTTCCTCGCCGAGTTGGAGAGCCTTCCACAGGGTGAGGAGAAGGTCGCCGGCGAAGAGTGGCTGACATGGTTCTCAGACCCGAAAAACCGGAACGTATTTTGATGTCTGCCTGCCGACATTGATTGTAAGCGACTGAAACAGCAACAATTTAACGTCTGTCATTCCGTGCCATGTGTTTGGAAAAGGCGATTACCACAGAGACACAGAGATCGCAGAGAGAGCCTCCGTGTCCTTTGTGCCTCTGTGGTTGAATGGATTTGCGGCGCCTTGTGTTACGCCTCCCGTGTGGAGTGGACCGGAGGATCGCGGCGCCGTGAGGCGTCGAGGAAAGTCCGAACTCTCACGGGCAGCAGGCTGGCTAACGGCCAGGCGTGGCGACGCGACGGAAAGTGCAACAGAGAATAGACCGCCGATCGCCTCGAGCCGCAAGGCAAGAGGAGGAGGCAAGGGTGAAACGGTGCGGTAAGAGCGCACCGCGCCCCGCGTAAGCGTGGGCGGCACGGCAAACCCCCTGCGGAGCAAGACCAAATAGGGAAGTCATGGAGCCGCCCGTCTCCGTTATGAGCTTCCGGGTAGGTTGCTTGACCACCGCGGTAACGCGTGTGGCAGACGAATGATCTTCACCCGCCGCTTCGGCGTCGGGAACAGAATTCGGCTTACAGGTCCACTCCACACTTCTTGACACTTTCTGGCATTCGGGCAGACAACGAGCGGCGCTTTGCCCGCCCTCTCCTCTCACGAGGCTCTCTGCATCTCCTTTGCTACTCTCCGCGCGAATGCTCATTCGTCCTCGTGCGTTGCCCCGCAACGGCCGTGTCGTCGTCCTTGCCCTCTCGTCCCCGTCGGAGCTTCCCCGCATCGAGGCTGCGGTGCGAACGCTCGAGGAGAGAGGACTGCGCGTCACCCTCGCCGCCAACATCGGTCATCGGTATCGAGGCTACCTCGCCGGTGACGACGACGAGCGCCTCGAACAGTTGAACCATTACTTGAGGTCTGACGACGTCGATGCCTTCTTCTTTGCCCGAGGCGGCTACGGCGCCATGCGCGTCCTCGACCGGATCGACTACGGCGCCATCACCGCCAACCCGCGGCCGATCATCGGATTCAGCGACGTGACCGCACTCCACCAGGCGGTGGCCGTCCGCTGCGGCGTCGGCTCATTCCATGGCCCGATGGTCAATCTCGACTGGTTCAACGGTCTGTCGCCGGAAATCGAAGCATGGTTCTGGGCGATGCTCGCCGGTGAAGCGCCGCTGACGTATCACTTCGAACCAGGGCAGGTCGTCCGCGAGGGTGAAGCGGAAGGGGTGTTGTTCGGAGGATGCCTGTCGCTGACCACGGCGCTCACCGGCACGCCCTATGACTTCTGGATCGGCGACGGGATCTGGTTTTTCGAGGATATCGAGGAGCCGGTCTACCGCATCGATCGAATGTTGACCCACCTCAGGCTGTCCGGTAGACTGAAAGAAATCCGAGCTGTGGTCATCGGGAAGCTGAAAGATTGCGGGGTCGACGCCGAAATCGACGCGCTCCTGCATGAGTTCTTCGCCTTCAGCAACATTCCGGTCATACGCGATCTGCCTTTCGGCCATCACGGGGACAACCTTCTGATGCCGATCGGTAGCGTCGTACGCGTCAGCACCCGCGACCGCACGCTCACACTCGTACAACCGGCGGTTCGGCTATGAAGACTGTTTTCAAGACGACCGGCGGAAAGGATCCGGTGAAGGAATCCTCGACCAGCTATGCCGCGGGCGACGTGATCTTCCGACAGGGAGAGCTCGGTACCGAGATGTTCATCATCCTCGAGGGTGAGGTCAACATCGTCAAGCACATCAACGGCGAGTCGCACGACCTCTCCCATCTCGAAAAAGGCGACTTTTTCGGGGAGATGGCCGTGCTGGAGAGTGTTCCGCGAACCGCCGACGCCGTCGCCGTCACCGACGTCCGCGCCCTCGTCATCAACGGCGCCCGCTTCGACGAGATGCTGCGCAAGAACCCGGAGGTGGCCGTCCGCATCATCCGGAAGTACTCGAAGCGCCTGCGGGAGGCCAACACGCTGCTGGAACGGCTCGTCGGCCGCGAGGTCGACAGCGAGCATGGCTCGCTCGACGCAACGGTGAGTGCGCCCAGCGAGAAACAGGGCAGGCATCGCCTCGTCGACCTCACCACCAACGCCGAGTTTTTCTTCAGCAAAGCCGATGAAACGACCATCGGCCGCGCCGATCCGGTCACCGGCATCCTCCCTGACATCGATCTAACCTCTGTAGACGCGAATCGCTCCGTCTCGCGCCGCCACGCCAAGATCATCCGCAGCGGCCACGACTATTGCATCCTCGAAGAAGTGGGAACCGTCAACGGAACCTACGTCAACGATCAGCGCATCCCTACCGGGACGCCGGTGACGATCCACAGTGGAGACGCGATCAAGATCGGCCTGATCGCGATGAAGGCGCTGTTTACCTGAACGTAGGTCGGACTCTCCAGTCCGACCGCTTTTTGATCCCAAGCCGGACGATGTCGGACTGGAGAGTCCGACCTACGTTGCTTCACGCCGGATCTACAGCCCGTAGAACCTTCCCACGAACCGCCCGCCGCACGCGACAATAGCGCCGTGACGATCAGCGTCGATACGCCCGTTCGCGCGCTCCCCGGCGCCGGGCCGAGCCGTGCCAGGCAGCTCGAAGAAGCGGGGTTGGCTACGGCCGGCGACCTCCTCTATTACCTGCCGTACCGTTACGAAGACAGGCGTCACCCGGTTCGCATCGCCGACATCGGGCGCCACGTCGATACCCCGATCCTCCTGCGCGGCAAGGTGATGAACGCGAACCTGCACATCACCCGTCTGCGGCGGATGAAAGTATTCGAAGCTGTGCTCGAGGACGGGACCGGCGCCGTGAAGCTGGTGTGGTTCAACCAGGGCTATCTCGCCGATCAGATCAAGCGCGGAGACCGGTTGTCCGTCTTCGGCGCGCCGAAGATCTCCTCCTACGGCCAACTTCAGATCGAGAGCGCCGACTGGGAAGCGTTCGAGGGCGGCGACGAAGCCGACGGCGCGATCGTGCCGATCTATTCGAAGGTGGGGAACATCCCGCCGAAGGCACTGCGCCACATCATCGGCGGGGCGCTGGCCGCGCTCCCGTCGCTCGACGATCCGCTCCCGCCCGCCCTTCGCAAGCGGCTCGGCGTGATCGACCTGGCCCCGGCGCTCGAGGAGATCCATCGTCCGCCGCAGCTCGACGGCGCCTTCCTCGGCCGCCGCTCGCGCGCGCACATCCGCATCATCCTGCAGGAGTTCTTCACGCTGCAGCTCGCCCTGCGCGTACGCCGCGCCAGCGAAGAGGTGAAGACGAAGACGCGGAAGATCAGCATCGACGACGACCTTCGCTCCGCGGTCAAGCGCATCCTGCCGTTCCGGCTCACGAAAGCGCAGAAGCGCGTGCTCAAGGAGATCGCCTCCGATCTGCAGTCGGAGAAGCCGATGTATCGCCTGCTGGAAGGCGACGTCGGGAGCGGCAAGACCATCGTGGCCCTCATCGCCGCGATCATCATGATCCGCAACGGTCATCAAGTGGCGCTGCTGGCGCCGACGGAGATCCTGGCCGAACAGCACTACCAGCGTATCCGTCAACTAGTTGACGACTCTCTCACCGTTGCCAAGGCCACCGGCTCGATGACGGCGGGGGAACGGAGGACGTTTCTGGCGGCCTTGCGCGACGGCATCATCCAACTCGTCGTCGGCACGCACGCGCTGCTCGAGGATCGCGTCGTCTTCAAGTCGCTCGGCCTGGCCATCGTCGACGAGCAGCATCGCTTCGGCGTGGAGCAGCGCCAGCGCCTCTTCGCCAAAGGGGACACACCGGACATCCTGGTCATGACGGCCACACCGATCCCTCGCTCGCTGGCGCTGGCGATGTACGGCGATCTCGAGCTCTCCGTGATCGACGAGCTCCCTCCGGGGCGTCAGAAGATCAGGACGGCCGTCCGGTCGGCCTCGCAGATCGAGCGGGTCTATCACTTCATCGAGACGGAGATCGCCGCCGGCGCGCAGACGTACATCGTCTATCCCATCATCGAGGAGTCGGCCAAGTCGAACCTCAAGCCGCTCACGATGGGCTTCGAAGCGACGAAGCTGCGCTTCCCGAACCGGCGCGTGGCCATGATTCACGGGCGCATGCCCGCGGCGGAAAAAGAAGAGACGATGCAGCGGTTCAAGCAGGGCCAGATCGACATCCTGGTCTCGACGACGGTGATCGAGGTCGGCATCGACGTGGCCAACGCCTCGCTGATGCTGATCATCGACGCCGACCGTTTCGGACTCTCCCAGCTTCACCAGCTCCGCGGCCGTGTCGGCCGAGGGACGCGCCAGTCGTATTGCGTGCTCGTATCGGACATGGAGAAGGAGCGCCTCACGCAGTTCGCAAAGACGCTGAACGGTTTCGACCTGGCCGATCTCGATCTCAAACTTCGCGGCCCCGGCGAGCTCCTCGGCACGCGCCAGTCCGGCGCCATGCGCTTCCGCTTCGGCCACATCGTCCGCGACTTCGAGCTGATGGAGAAAGCGCGCGACCTGGCCATCGAGGTCATCGAGAAGAGCGGGCTGGAGAAGGCGGCGAAGGTCGTGCAGAAGCTGCTCGGCGTACCGATGCCCGCGGTCGTGAAGGATTAGAATATGCCCATGAGTAATCTTCTCGATGAGGCCTACGCGGCAGCCAAAGAGCTGTCGGAGGAGGAGCAGCAAGCGATCGGGGCGTGGCTCCTCGCGGAGATCGACGCTGATCGCCGCTGGGAGGACCTCCTGGCTCAGCCCTCCGATGTGATCGAGCGCATGGGTGAGAAGGCGCTCGAAGACTACCGCAGTGGCCGCACGCTCCCTCTCGATCCAGATACGCTGTGAAGTCACGTACGGCGCCGGAGTTTCGAAAAGACATCTGCTACACTGCGCCGTCCTGAAACTGGCGCGCGTGCCGCGACGCGGTGTGAATCGCGCCAAATCCCCGACCGAGCACGAGTCAGAATTGAGCCAAGTACCCCAGTACGTTCTCAGCGGCCTCCGACCTACGGGCCGCGTCCACCTCGGCAATTACTTCGGCGCGGTCCGGAACTGGGTCCGTCTGCAGGATCTGTTCGACTGCTACTACTTCGTGGCCGATTGGCACGCCCTGACGTCCCACTACGCGGACACGTCGGAGATCGCTCAGTCGACGTTCGATGCCGTGGCCGACTGGCTGGCCGCCGGCCTCGATCCGGAGAAGTCGACGATCTTCATCCAGTCGGAAGTGAAGGAGCACGCCGAGCTGCACCTCATCCTCTC
>DATLWH010000151.1:0-5871 GCA_035576505.1 Thermoanaerobaculia bacterium
CGTCGGCTCCAGCTCCGTGAAGACAGTGATCGTCGCTGATGGGACGCCGCTGGTCATGCGAACGGACCGCATCCGCCGCCGCGATCTGCGCAAGGTCATCGAAGAGTCGTATGACGCCGCGCTGGCCGATGCCGGCTTCGCGCGACGTGACGTCGCCTACCTCGCCACCACCGGCGAGGGGGATCTCGTCGAGTTCCGCCGCGGTCATTTCTACGGGATGACCACGCACGCGCGCGGAGCCATCTTCCTGATGCCCGATTCGCGCGCCGCGCTCGACATCGGCGCGCTGCACGCCCGGGCCATGAAGATGGATGCCAAGAGCCGCGTCCTTTCCTATCGCATGACCAGCCAGTGCGCCTCCGGCTCGGGACAGTTCCTCGAGAACGTAGCGCGCTACCTCGGCATCACGCTCGAAGACATCGGTCCGCTTTCGTGCAGCGCATCGAGTCCGGAGATGGTCAGCAGCATCTGCGCCGTGCTCGCGGAGACCGACGTGATCAATATGGTCAGCCGCGGCATCAAGACGCCCGACATCCTCAAAGGCATCCATCTCTCCATGGCCGGCCGCTACCTCAAGCTCCTCCGCGCCATCGGCGCCGAGGGCACCGTGGCAATTACAGGTGGGCTCTCGGCCGACACCGGACTGGCCAAGGCGCTGCGCGAAAAGATCGAAGGCGACAAGCTGGAGATGGATGTCGTCACCGACCCGCGGGCGATCTATGCCGGCGCGATCGGCGCGGCGCTGTGGGCTGCATACCGTCTGGACGTGCTCTCGCGCAGGAGCGTGGCGTGAGCGAGCCGGTGCAGCGCGTGGCCGTCGTGACCGGCGGCTCCGGTGGAATCGGGCGCGTCATCGCCGGCGCGCTGCGCGACACCGGCGCCGCCGTGGTCTGCCTCGACGTGACGGACCCCCAGGATGGCGAATGGGTGCCATGCGACGTCCGCGACGACGGCTCAGTACACGCGGCGATCACGCGGGTGATCGCAGAGCACGGGCGCATCGACATCGCCGTTCATGCCGCCGGCGTCTCGCACGACGCGGTGGTCTGGAAAGTTCCGGTCGACGAATGGGACCGCATTCACGATGTCAATCTGCGCGGCGCGTTCCTGCTGATCCGCCACATCGTCCCGGCCATGCGAGTCAACGGCAGCGGCCGGATCGTCCTGATCGGGTCGATCAACGGTTCGCGCGGCAAGTTCGGCACCTCGGCATACGCGGCCAGCAAGGCCGGGCTGATCGGTCTGGCCAAGAGCGTCAGCCGTGAGACCGGTCGCCTGGGCATCCTCGTGAATGTCGTCGAGCCGGGATGGGTGCGCACGCCGATGACCGACGCGCTCGACGAATCGATCAGGAACCAGGCCCTGGCCGAGACGCTCCTCGGCGCGCTCGTCGAGCCGGAAGATGTCGCGGCGGCGGTCGTCTTTCTGGCCGGCGACGGTTCGCGCCGCATCACCGGACAGATTCTCCGCGTCGATGCGGGACAGTACTTATGAGGTGAAGAGATGACTTCGATCATTGATGAACCGGGAGTGGAGATCGTGAAGGTGCGGGCCATGCGCGAGCGCGACATCGACGCCATCGTGCGCATCGACGCCGTTGCCAGCGGCCGTCCGCGCCCACGCTATTTCGAGCTGATGATTGCGCGCGAGGTGCGGCCCACGGCCCTGCAGATGTCGCTCGTGGCCGAGAGCGAGGGACGCGTGATCGGATTCGTGATCGCCTCGCTCTACTACGGCGAGTTCGGCATGACCGAGCCGACCGCGTCGATGGAGGCCATCGGAGTCGATCCGTCCTCGCGCCGCCGTCACGTTGCCCACGCCCTGCTCGTCCAACTGCGCCGCAACGTCGCCGCCATCGGCGCCACGACGATCCGCACCGAAGTGCAATGGAGCGACTTCGACCTGCTAGCCTTCCTGCAAAGCGAAGGCTTCGCCCCCGCGCCGCGGCTGTGCCTGGAGCGGAAGGTGGATTCGGGCGAGTAGGGCCGGAGCGCCGGCGTCCTCGCCGCCGACGCGCAGTCGAAGGATCATCGAGCGTGCGCGAAAAGTCATCGAGTGTGCAGGGAAAGTCATCGAGCAATCATTCAGGTTGCCGTGCCGGCCACACTCGCTGGCTCAACCATGAGAGCGACGAGTGTTAGCGTCACGAGAGTGCTGGATGTGGTGCGCATGTGCAACGGGCTCCGCCAGCCGTACCTGCCTGACACCACAAGTTGCGAGGACAGGACGGAAAGTACGCTTCGTACGCGCCGTAGCATGCGATCGCCGCGAGCACAAGCAGAACGGCGACCGCCAGGCCGGGACGGCGTTCCTGGCTTCGTCTTCTCACGGTGAGAAGCGCGCCTGCTGCGATCAAAACCACCGCCACGCCGATGCACCACCACATCGTGGCGATGTCAGGTGAGAGATCAAACGACATGTCCATTTGCATCACCCTTTCTGATCGGCGTCCGAGTGGCATTCGGAGTCAGCCGCCGGCGACGAAGCTTGTCGCTCGGCGAAACAATGTGATGCACTCGTAGGTCCCTTCGTTCAGGGAGCCGAAACACATTGGTACGAAGAAGAAAAAGGCAAGCAATGCGACGCCGACAACCAGAGCCATCACGCGATGGACTGTTCTCCTGGAGAGGTCGCCGAGCACCCTCCGAAGAAGTAGAGAAGTGACCGCGCAGACAAAGGTCCCAAAAAACATGATTGCGCACAGCACAGCAAACGTTTGAATCGAGCCCATCACAGGGTCGGCGAGCCTTTCGACCCATGGTGAGTTCACGTGTCTGGTGACGCGAACTCCGATCGAGGCCGCCACCGCCACGACGAGGGACAGGAGCAGCAAGCGCGGCGCGTTTCGAGCGACTCTCTGCTCGACCGAGTCTTGAAGGTCCGTCATTCCAGGAGTGTAACGCCCCAGGTCGATAGCAGGCGTCATCGCAACGCACCGGCGAATCACGTTGATCGTGATGGCATCTACTTGCGCTCGAGCTTCTTCTCTTGGATGCGCGACCACTTTGCTGTGCTGGCCCCGAGCACCGACGTGGTGCGTTGGAAGAGCTCGTCCACCTCGGCCAGCTCCAGCGTCCTGACCGAGGAACGGAAGTCAAGCTCTCGAAGGATGTCCTTGAGGGCATAGAAGACCTCACGCTCGTGCTGCCAGAGATCGCGAGCGCGGCGCATCTCAGTCCAGGCAGTCGCCCCTGTGGCGACGGCCGAAAGAGCGAGGACAAGAAACTGAATATCCTTTACGCGGTTAGGAAAGACGAGCCCGAGTCCGGCAGCAACCGTGGTGGCGGCTGTCAGGATGATGAGAAAGCCCTGTGACCTGCGATGGATGCGCTTGTGCTTGCTCGACTCGATGTCGAATCGATCGATGTCTTTGGCCAAGAGGTCTCGGAGCTTTTCTGCCGCATCCATTCGCGAATTTCTCCCGGTCTCAGGATGGCTCCTCTGACTCCCGGGCCACCGCCTCCAGAACGCGTCGGTTATTGGGTCGGAGTCGTCCCCCAACCGTCGAACTCGCAGTCGTGACTGTAGCCGAGCTCGCACATCTTGCGCGTCCAGCTCGAGACAACCTCTACGCGCATGGGCATTGCCGCCGTCCATCCCGTCACTACGTATTGCTTCTTGTTTGATGACATCTTGTGAGCAACCTGATAACCAAGGAGCGTCAACTCCGCTGCCAGCGCGGCCGCCTTCTTCCTGGCGTTGGTATTGAAGAGGTACTCGAGCTTGAGCTCACGATCCTCGGTGATTCCAATCGTGCGAAGTTGTTCGATCATCATCGGAATCGTCTCGGACTGACGTGCCATGTTGAGACCGAAGGCCTCTTCAGTCACGAAGCGAACTGGTTTACGTGAAAATAGATTCAACAGTCCCATCACGCTCCTGATGCCCTAGGCTCTTACGTCGGGCGGATTCGATCGAATCATAGCGCCGACGTTGTCTCTGTACCCATCCCCCCTCACACCGCGTACCGATCCCGTCCCCCCTCCTTCGCCCGATACAGCGCCTCGTCCGCTTCGCGGACCAGAACCTCCGCCGCGGCGGAAGCATCGGGGACGATGGAGGCGACGCCGAGGCTGACGGTGACGTGAGGGGCTGTCGGCGAGGACGTGTGGGCGATGGCGAGGGACCGGACGGAGTCGAGGACGCGTTCGGCGACGAGCGCGGCTTCGTCGCGCGTGCAGTGGCCGAGGAGGATGACGAACTCCTCGCCGCCGAAACGGGCCACGATGTCGGTGGCGCGGGGGACGGACGAGGCCAGAGCGCCGGCTACGCGGATCAGCGTCTCGTCGCCGCCCTGGTGGCCGTAGGTGTCGTTGTACTTCTTGAAGTGATCGATGTCGCAGAGGATCGCCGCCAGCGAGCCGCCGGTGCGCGAATGCTCGGCCCACATGCGCGTGAGGGCGGCATCGAGCGAGCGCCGGTTGGCCACCTGCGTCAGCGGATCGATGGCCGCCAGCTCCTCCAGCGCCGCATTGGCCTCCCGCAGCTCCTCGGTCTGTTCGGCGACGATAGCCTTGAGATGCCGCTCGTTTCTGCGCACCTGCCAGAGGCGGGCGCGATAGAAGATGGCGATGATGAGGAAGACCGCGAACACGGCCAGGGCTCGATACCACCACGTCTCGTAGTAGAACGGCGCGATGCGCATCGGCAGCGAGTCGCCCTTCGTGTTCCAGACGCCGTCGTTGTTCGAGGCCATGACGCGGAAGCGATAGCTGCCGTATGGCACGTTCGTGTAGTAGGCGGCGCGTCTTGCGCCGGCCTCGATCCAGTTCGTGTCGAAGCCTTCCAGCTTGTAACGGAAGCGGACCTTCTCGGGCGCGACGAAGCTCAGCGCCGCGTAGTGGAACTCGAGGTTGCGTGAGCCGGGCGCGAGTGATGCGAGCATGGCTGGTGCAACGGCATGCCCGTTGACGGCGATCTGTTCGATGATCACCGGCGGCGGCAGCGCGTTGTGCGGCAGCCGTTTCGGATCGACAGTGGCCAGACCGTCGGCCGTCGGAAACCAGAGTTGCCCGTCGTGCCCTTTCCATGACGCCGGCTGGTCAGCGCCATTGCACTGCGCCGCGGCCATGCCGTCCGATTTGTCGTACGACCACGAGGGAATCGACGGGATGGCGTGTCGATCGTAGGCGTCGAGATCGCTCGTCCGGACGCGATGGATGCCTTTGTCGCACGACATCCATAGCGTTCCCTCGTCATCTTCGAGGATGGAGTAGGCGGTGTCGTCGAAGAGGCCGTCGTGCGTCGTATAGACGGTGGTGTGTTCGCCGCGCATGCGCGCGAGACCGCGGTTCGTGCCGATCCAGAGCGCGCCGGCATCCTGGTGGAACGCGAAGATCGAGGCGTCGCGCAGGACGGCGTCGCCGCACGGGGCGAGGCGTCCGTTCACGAGGCATCGCAGGCCGCTGGACGTGCCGGCCCAGAGGTGGCCGGCGGCATCGGCGTGAACCGCGCGCACGTCGATCGGCGAATCGGAAGGGAGCGTCGTGATCGTGCCGCCGGCGAGATGGCTCACGCCGGCCGATGTACCGATCCAGAGCGAGCCGTCGCCATCCTGCTCGAGCGCCTCGACGACGTTGGCGGCCAATCCGTCGCTGACGTCGTAGGTCTTCTCTTCCCCTCCGCTGATGTGGGTGAGTCCAGCCGCCGATCCCACCCACAGAGTGCCGTCGCGGTCGGCCAGCACGGAGTGGACGGAGAGACTCGGCAGCCTGCCATTGCGTCCGTCGCCGAGGAGGATGTTGTCGCGGAAGAACTGGAGGCCGATCCCTTCGCCGCCGCTCCAGACCGTGCCGTCAGGGCTCTCGGTGACGCTGCGGAGCGAGTCGCTGGCGGTTTCCGAGGTCGTGCTGGTGATCGCTCCGTCCGTGA
>DATLWH010000152.1:0-3328 GCA_035576505.1 Thermoanaerobaculia bacterium
ATCATGGATGCGGGGCAG
Organism: Thermoanaerobaculia bacterium; assembly: GCA_035576505.1. Taxonomy (GTDB): domain Bacteria; phylum Acidobacteriota; class Thermoanaerobaculia; order Gp7-AA8; family Gp7-AA8; genus JADGNZ01. The sequence goes on from DATLWH010000152.1 coordinate 19, forward strand.
TCGATCGAGGAGTACTCGGTGCTCTGTCACCGCAAGGACCATGACGCGCTTCGCGACCGTTTGACTGTTGGCGACGCGCGTGCCGCGCGCTACGCGCTGGTGCGGGAGTTGCGCGAGACCTCGATCCCCATCCTCTTCGATGCCGCCTCCAACGATGGCGTCGTCATCGAAGACCGTCTTCCGTTCTCGCCCCTCTTGGCGCGCGTGCGCGGCGCGAACGATGATGCGTTGGTTGCCGTCGACCATCCCCTCTTCGCCCGCGAGCGGCTCGACGACTATCGATGTCTCGTCGAGGAGAATACCGGCCATCCCTATCTGGATCTCGATCTGGCCACGGCCCGTTTCGCGCTCCGCACGCTCCTCGGCGGCGACTTCGAGGCCATCGACCTGGCCGTCGTCTCACGCCCCGCCGACGAGTCCCATCTCTGGTTTGCCCGCGAGCGGAGCATGATCGAAGACGACCTTGCGGCCAAGGAGCGCGGCGGTGGCGAGGAGTTCAGCGAGCGCCTCATCGGCCTCTTTCTCTCTGTGATGCCGAAGAAGGAGGAGCGGTCGTACTTCAACTCGCCGACGTGCGTGCGTGTGGAGCACGGAAAGGTGCGCGCCATCGCCCGCGACCGCTTCGACATTCTCGGACTGCGCTCCTCCGAGCGGATGAGCTTCGATCATTTCCGCGAACTGCTCGCCGCGCAACTCTCCGGCGCGCCGGAGCGGCTCGCGGCGATGAAGTACCCGTATACCGCGCGGGCGATCGCGGCGGGCATCGGAGCCGAGGCGCGCGAAGTGGCGGAAGAGGGAGACGTGAAGGTGCTCTTTGTCGACGGCGTCGGAGGGTGGAATCCGGCCACGAGCGGCTTGATCGAGGCGTGTTTGCGCGCGGAGCTGCCGCCGCGGATCGACTTCCATCGCATCGTCGGCGACAACGCCATGTATGCCGCCCTTCCCAACGCCACCGGCGGCATTGTCCTGGTGATGGACGCGCTATGGTCGATGACCGGCTCGCTTTTCGAGCCGGAACTCGACCTCGGTGCTGTGGTCGGTTCGATTACCGCGCCGGTGACGCGCTAAGTACCGGCATTTCACACACGCGCGGTGAGGGTTCACCTGTCATTAGAACCGCTCCAAACAGGGCGATTTGTCATCCTGAGACTGCCGCAGCCGCTGAGCTCGCGTAGCGAGCGAGTGCGGCGGAGGACGGCGAAGGATCTCCAGTTGCGCTGCTTGGGGCAGGAGCGCAGCAGGGGTTTGTCATTGATCGCACAGGTTGGATAGCCTATCCCTTGGACGGTAGACCTTCCTCACAGAAAACTACAGTTTCGCTCTTGCCCCAGGCGCTGCCACTGGAGATCCTTCGCCGTCCTCCGCCGCTCTTCGCTCGCTACGCTCGCTCAGCGGCTGCGGCAGGCTCAGGATGACAAATTGCCCGCTAACGCAAAAAAAGCCCGCCCTTGAGGGCGGGCTTTCCGCATTCGGAGCGACGGAAGGTCGTTAATTGATGTCCTGGCCGGCTTCGAGCTTCTTGATCGACGCCTCGATGCTCTTTCGGTTGATCTCGTCCGGCGCCTGGGGGAGGGCCAGTTTGGCGTACTTCAGCGCTTCCGGGTAACGGCCGACCGCGGAGTAGCCGCGGGCCAGGCCAAAGTTGACCGGCCACACTCCCGGGTTGCGCTTGGCGTTCAGCTCGAACACTTTCAGCGCGTCCTCTTTCTTGCCCTTGGCCATGAGCTGACGCCCATAGCCGTGAAGATCGAAGGGGGTGGTGGTGGGGTGGTTCATCGCTTCTTCGCGCGTTTTGGCCGCCTCGGCGGTCTTGCCGTTCGCTTCCTGCGCCTCGGCAAGCGTCATCAGGTTGGTGAAGTTCTTCCGGCCGATGCCGCTCTTGTCATCGGCGGAGGCCTCGGCCCACTTCAGCCCCTCGGCGGGATGTTTGTGGTCCAGGGCATAGCGGGCGGCCTGCTGCCATGTGCTGTCGTTGAAGCCGGGCGAGTTTCGCAGCTCGTGGCTGATTTCTGCGATGTAGAGGTCGGAGGCGTTCGGGACGGTGATCTCGATCGGCACCGCCAGCTCTTCCCACTTCATGGCCACCGTGGCGTGGTCGTCTTTGCGCTCGGTGAAGTCGAAGGTGAGGACTTCGCGATACTCCGCCTTCTCCGGCTTGGCCTTCACGCGAAGCGCGTCTTCGGCCGGGTCGTAGAAGAAGCTGCCCCACGACGTGTGGTTCTTCGAGAAGATCCATGTCCATTCGTCCTGCTGCGGAATGGCGAAAAGAGCGTACGAGCCGGCCGGCAGCATCGAGCCGTTGACCTGGATGTCTTCCGAGGTCGTGAAGATGGTGTTCACGTTCGCGCCGACGCGCCACGGGCACTCTTTGCAGGTGCCGAAGCCGAGGTTGGCCATACCCCACGGCACGAGCGTCCCCCAGATCTTTCCGCGGCGATCCACCCCTTGCGGGCTGTGAACGTGCGGACTGCTGTAGTCGATCGAGACCTTGACGGGGCCAATCTGCTGGATGACGGTGGATCGTTCATTACCACCCGACGGGGGAAGAGTGAGGGATTGTGCCGGCGCGCCGATGGCTACAAGCGCCACAGCCGCGGCCGCGAGGAAGTGTTTCATTGGCTCTCCTTTCGAATGTGCCAATGTACGCACCCCCTCGCGTTCGGTTCGTCAGCGAATGGTGAACATCACCAAATCTTCTCCCACCACTTTTTCTCGGCAGGCGTGGTGACCGCGGCGGTGAGGTGCATCTTCCGGCGCATGTCGTCGACTTTCCAGCCGGTCAGATCGGCGACATTCTGCGCCTCATGCTCCTGCCTCTCCCTGAGCTGGCGGCGATAGACGGCGGCGGCATCGCAACCGCTGGTTCTGGCGGGGTGGTGAATGATGTAGCGCGCTTGGAACTGTCCCTGGTCGCCGGTCTGCTGGAAGACGAGATCTTCGGGGAAATGGGCGCCGTCGTAGCGGACGTGAAGGCGGGTCAGGAAGACGCTCCTGCCGCCGTTGTTGTCGCCGAGCCAGAAAACGCCGATCTTCCGCTGTTCTTCGGGTGAGAGCGGCTCGGAGGCGCAGGGGTCGCACCAGCTCATGTTCCATGCGTACTCGAGAAAGACCGTGCTCATCTCCTGGCGCTTGACCTGCTGCGAGAAGAGGGCTTTGTAGAACGGCGCGAAATCGTTGCGGACGAAGAGCGGCACGTCGACGTCGCTGGGTAGCTTCACGGTCCGATAGTTCGTCGTCTCGACGCGGCCGTTGGCTGTGATGACGTAGACGAACAACTCCTGCGCGCCGTTCGCGTTCACCGTGCCGAGGC
>DATLWH010000153.1:0-3310 GCA_035576505.1 Thermoanaerobaculia bacterium
GAGGAGACCGAATCGCTGACGAGGTTCCGGGCCCTCATCGCCGGCGAGGGTCTGGCGGACATCGCCCGCAGCATCGGCTCGACGCCGACGACCTCCGTCGTCGATACCTTCGCCGACACCGACGAGGTGCGCCCCGGCAACTACGTCTTCTTCGACGCCTTCCAGGCCACGCTCGGGTCGTGCCGGCGCGACGACGTCGCCGTCTCCGTGCTGGCCACCGTCGTCGGCTCGTACCCCGAGCGCGGCGAAGCGATCATCGACGCCGGAGCGCTGGCGCTGTCGAAGGACGTCGGCCCCGATCACCTCGACCCCAAATTCGGCTACGGCATCGTCTGTGATCTCGCGCTTCGGCCATTGGCTGCCCGCCTCGTCTCGCTCTCGCAGGAGCATGGAAAGCTGCGGATGGCCGCGCCGCCGCCGGTCGGCACGCGCGTCCGCATCCTCCCCAACCACTCCTGCCTCACCGCGGCGATGTATGACCGCTACCACGTCGTCGACGGCGGTGCGATCGTCGATGAGTGGCGGCCGGTGCGGGGGTGGTGACGGCAGGAGTAAGATGAATCCATGACCGCCGAAGCGGAACACGTCATCGAAGACTTCGAGGCATTGCCGGAGGATGCAAAGCGGGAGGTGCTCGCTGCGATCATCCGCATGTCGCGCGATCTGGATTATCCACCGATCTCCGATAGCGAGCTGCTGTCGGCCGCGGACCAGCTCTTCGCTCAGTACGATCGTCGGGAAGCCGGCGAGTGAGGTATCCGAAGCGCGGCGGTCTGGCTTGTGGACCTCGGCATGACAGCAAAGGTGCGGCCTTGTCTCGTGGTCAGCGCGCCAATCGGTGATACCGATAGGGCGATCGTAACGCTCGTTCCTCATACAACGTCAACACGGGGAACCCAGTTTGAGGCTGCGGTAAGGACGCATTTCCTAAAGCCAGGCGCCTTCGATGCGCAGGGCATCATTACCGTACCGTCAAACTGGGCGATTCGCCTGCTTGGAACGTTGGAAACTCAGCAAGTTCGGCAGGTCGAAGTGGTTTTATGTCGATGGCTTGAATTGCCCTGCCCTGTTTGAAGCGTCGCGACGCGAAGAGCAGCCGGTCATGCTTCCGTTACACCGGCGCGACGAAAAGGCTATCCGCAGATGACGCAGATGAACGCAGATAAGACTGCTTTATCTGCGTTTCATCTGCGTCATCTGCGGATTAACGCGGATTAACGCCCCTGCAGTTGCCGCAGCGCCGCCGTCTTCAAGGCCATGTTCGACCCGGCCCGTGCGATCGACCGCACCTCCGATTCCGGCAGGGTCGGCAGGATGCGCAGCGCGAAGGCCTGGGGAGTTTTCGGGTTGTGGATGAGGCCGAGGCGCACGTCGATGTTGGCCATCCACTGGCCCGTCTTGATGATCACGTCGGCGATCTGGAAGGTGAGGAATGACGACTTGGTCAGCCGCGCCACCTCATCGACGGTGAGGCGGGGATTGCGGAGCAGCGAGAGCAGCACGCGCGGATCGTTGTCCTGCAAGAGGAAGGCGCGCTCGGTGCGGTCAGCCCTCACAGCAAGCAGCAGTTTGTCCATCTGCGAGAGCGAGCGGATATGGTCCCAGATGTTCTGCTTCTTCTCCGGAGTCTCGTTCGACGGCGGCTCCGGTTCCTCCGCCGGCGGTTGCGATTCCTCCGCGGGTCTGACGAGCAGCCGGGCCAGATGCTCGTCTGCGTTCCCTTCGACCGCCAGCGCCAGCCCTTCCGGGAGCGTTGCCACGACCGTGGCGCGCGCGAACGATTCACCGCCCCACGGACCGCGCAGAGTCACGAGCAGCACGGCGTTGAGTGCGACCGTCTCGCTCGTCGCCAGACGAAGCCCTCCCATCGACAGGTTCGTGCGGTGCTCTTCCCGCAACTCCTCCTCACTCTCGAACTCGGCCGTGAATGCCGCGGAGGCGGTGCGCGTGACTTTCATCGATTCTACGCGTGCATGGTTTCACAAAAAGCTCATCCGCAGATGACGCAGATGGACACAGATAAGACTGAAGGATGAAGGCAGAAGGATGAAGGCAGAAGGATGAAGGCGGAAGGATGAAGGCAGAAGGCAGAATCAGTCGTTCATCCTTCATCCTTTATCTGCGTTTCATCTGCGTCATCTGCGGATAACGGCTCTCCCACCCGGACACCTGTCCGCGGACACCTGTCCATTCGGACACGCAGTGGACAGTGTCTGAATCGCACAACTCATTAGGAATCAATCACATCGCTCATGGCACCTCGGTTGCGCTAGTGCGTCGCCGAGTGATCGAGAATGCCTCCTCCATGGACCGGGCCGTTGCACCCGGATCTGCGTTCACGAGGCCGAGGATCATTGCGGCGGGTGTGCTCTTCGTTGCCCTCATCGGACTGGCCTTCGCCTTTCCTCTGATACGGCGCTGGTCGCGGGCCGACCGGGCGGTCGACGCCACCACGCTCGCCATCGGCACGGTGACCCGCGGCGATCTCGTTCGCGACGTCTCGGTGCAGGGGCGCGTCGTGGCGGCGCTGCATCCCACCCTCGTCAGTCCGGCGCAGGGAATCGTGACGCTGCGGACGAAGGCGGGAAGCGTCGTGCGCAAGGGCGACGTCCTGGCCATCGTCGACAGCCCGGAACTGCGCAGCGCGCTGGAGCAATCGAAGGCGCAGCTGCTCTCCTTCCGCACCGACTACGAGCGCGGAAAGATCGCCGGCTCGCAGTCGGACGCGCGTCTGAAGCAGCAGGTGGCGCTGTCCCGGTTGAAGCTCGAGGCGTCCAGGCGCGCATTGCAGCGCGCGGAACTGCTACGAAAGGAAGGCCTGCTCAACGGCCCCGACTACGAGAAGGCGCAGGACGACGTCCATGTGGCCGAGCTCGAGGCCGCCCAGTCGCAGCGTGAGATCGGGCTGAATCAGGAGACGGTCGACTTCGACGTGAAGAGCCGCAAGCTGCAGGTCGACCGGCAGCAGTCGGCCACCGACGAGACGCAGAAGCGGTTCGAAGACCTCACCATCCGCGCCCCGTTCGACGGGATGGTGGCTGCCATCACCGTCAACGAGCGCGATGCCGTCTCCGCGAACCAGCCCGTCCTGACCGTCATCAACCTCTCCTCGCTCGAGCTCGAGATCACCATCCCCGAGGAGTATGCCGCGGACGTGCGCATCGGAACGCCGCTGATGATCGGGTACGGAAGCGGGGAGCACGCGGCGCACATCACCGCCGTCTCGCCGGAGATCGTCGGCAACCAGATCACGGCGCGCGCGGTTCCGGACCAGCAATGGCCGGAGGGGCTGCGGCAGAACCAGCGCGTC
>DATLWH010000154.1:0-7668 GCA_035576505.1 Thermoanaerobaculia bacterium
GATGTTGGCGAGGTCGCTGCTCTGGCCGCCGGCCAATCCAGTCAGGGTGAGCGTCGGATAGAACGCGGCCTCGGCGACGCCGATGTTGGCGTTGGCGGCGATCAACTGCTGCTCCGCGGCCCGAAGGTCAGGCCTCCGCAACAAGAGAGCCGAGGGAAGTCCCGCGGGAACCGCTGGTGGGGACGGCAGATCCGCAAGCGCCGCGCCGCGGGCGATGGGTCCGGGTGGGCGGCCGAGGAGGAAGTTGATGCGGTTCTCCTGCGCCACGATCTGTTGCTCGAGATTCGGGATTTCCGCCGCCTCATTCGCCAGCAGCGCCTCGGCGCGCGAGGTCTCCAGCCCCGAGGCCGTTCCACCCTGAAGGCGGCGGTCGAACAGGTCGTACGTTTCCTGGAACGCTTTCGTCGACCGGCGGGCGATGTCGAGCTCCGCATCGAGCTCGCGGAGATCGAAGTATGCGGACGCGACTTCCGACGTGAGCGTGAGCAGGGCCGCGCGGCGTCCCTCTTCCGAGGCGAGGTAAGAAGCCAGGCCCGCTTCGTTCGATCGGCGGATGCGGCCCCATAGATCCGCTTCCCAGGAGATGCCGGCGCCGGCGATGAGGATGGTCGTACCCTTGCCTGCCACGCGCTGGCGGGTGGGGTTGATCTCATAGCCGACGGCCGGATAGCGGTCGGCGTTCACTACGGCATATCGCGCCCGAGCCTCTTCGACGCGTGCGGTGGCGATGCGCGCGTCATAACCGTTGCGCAGCGCTTCGTCGATGAGCGATCGCAGGGTCGGATCGCCGAAGACGTCGAACCACGGCGCGTCGGCCAGGGAGGTGGCCGAGGGTGATCCGTTCGCGCCGTAGAACTGGTCGGGGACCGCCACAGGCGGCCGCTGGTAATTCGGGCCGACGGTTTTGCAACCTGACAGGGAGGCGCTTAGGAGCAGCGCAACGGCGGCGCGCTTCACGAGTGTGCCTCCTCGGCGATCGGCTCGCCGACGATCGGCTCTCGATGGGCAAGGCGCGCTTCCATTTTCTTCTCCGACCGCGCCAGGCGCTCGACGATCACGTACAGCACCGGGATGAGAAAGATCGCCAGCAGCGTGGCGGAGAGCATGCCGGAGACGACGACCGTTCCGAGGATGCGCCGCGATGCGGCGCCGGCACCGGAGGCCAGCCAGAGTGGCACGCAGCCGAGGATGAAGGCGAACGACGTCATGAGAATCGGCCGGAGCCGCAATCGCGCGCCGTGCAGGGCCGCGCTGACGAGATCGCCTCCTCGCTCGAACTCCGCTTTCGCGAACTCGACGATGAGGATGGCGTTCTTGGCTGCCAGTCCGATCAGCACGACCAGACCGATCTGGCCGTAGACGTCGAAGTCGTACTTGCGCAGGAGCAGGCCGAGGAAGCCGCCGAAGACCGCCACGGGGACGGAGAGCAGCACGCTGAGCGGCAGTGACCAGCTCTCGTACAGCGCCGCCAGGATGAGGAAGACGAAGACGAGCGAGAGGGCGAAGATGCGCCCCGAGGTGCCGGAGGCGCGTTTCTCCTGGTACGAGAGGTCCGACCACTCGTAACCCATGTCACGCGGCAGCACCTGCGCGGCCACCTGCTCGAGCGCGGCCATGGCCTGTCCGGAACTGTAGCCCGGCGCCGCGGCACCGTTGATCTGCGCGGCGCGATAGAGGTTGAAGCGCTGTGTGTATTCGGGCCCCGTGATGGTTCGGACCGTGGTCAAGGCCGACAAGGGGACCATCGCTCCGTCGTTGTTGCGGACGTAGAAGCGGCCGATGTCGTCGGCGGTGAGGCGGTTTGGCGCGTCGGCCTGCAGGAAGACGCGCCACTGCCTGCCGAAGCGGTTGAACTGGTTGACGAACGACCCGCCCAGCAGCGTTTGCAGCGCATCGTAAATACTGGCCACCGGCACTCCCTGTTTGAGCGCCTTGTCGCGGTCGACGTCGACGTACAACTGCGGTACCTGTGCGCGGAAGGTGCTGTTGACGTTCTGCAGCTCCGGCCGCTTGCGCGCGGCTTCGAGAAACTTCTGGACGTTGTCGCTGAGGAACTGCGGCGTGCCGCCGCTGCGGTCCTGCAGCCAGAGCGAGAAGCCGCCGGCCGCGCCGAGGCCGGGAATGGCCGGCGGCTGGAAAGCGAAGACCGTCGCTTCCGGGATCTCCGCCTTGAACCTCTGATTGAGCTTCGCCGCCAGCGCCTCGGCGGTCAACCCTCCTTCTTCGCGGTCGTGCCACGGTTGCAACGAGACGAAGTAGAAACCGTTGTACGAGGCGGAGACGAACGACAGGAGGCTGAAGCCGGCCACGGTGTTGTAGTAGCGAATGCCCTTGGTCTGCTTCAGAATCGCTTCGACCTTGCGGCAGACGTCATCCGTCCGCTGCAGCGACGAGGCATCGGGGAGCTGCACGTTGAGATAGAACGAGCCGTTGTCTTCCTGCGGCAGGAAGCTCGTCGGCACTTTCTTGCCGGTCAATCCCGCCAGCAGGGCGAAGCCGAGGAGGATCGCCACCGCCAGAACGGCCTTGCGGATCAGCAGCGACGAAACGCTGACGTAACCGCCACGGGCCTTATCGAACAGGCGATTGAATCCGCCGAAGAAGCGCGCCAGAAGGCCGCGGGAGGCGGTGCGCGGACGGAGCAGGAGCGCCGAGAGCGCGGGTGAGAGGCTGAGCGCGTTGAAGGCGGAGATGAGCACGGAGACGGCGATGGTCACGGCGAACTGCTTGTTCAACCGTCCCTGAATCCCGCCCATGAAGGCCACCGGCAGAAAGACGGAGGAGAGGATCATCGCGATGGCCACGACCGGACCGGAGACCTCCTTCATGGCCTGGAGCGTGGCCGCCCGGGGAGCCATTCCCTCCTCGATGTGATGCTCGACCGCCTCCACCACGACGATGGCATCGTCGACGACCAGTCCGATGGCCAGCACCAGTCCGAAGAGCGAAAGGGTGTTGATCGAGAAGCCGAGGAGCGGAAAGACGGCGAACGTGCCGATGAGCGAGACCGGCACGGCCACGAGCGGAATCATCGTGGCGCGCCAGTTCTGCAGGAAGAGGAAGACCACCAGGATGACCAGCAACATGGCCTCGGCCAGGGTCGTCGAGATCTCCTTGATGCCCTCGGTCACGGCGGCGGTGTTGTCGACCGAGATGACGTAATCCACGTCCTCGGGGAATCGCTCCTTCACCTTCAGCATGGTGGCTCGCACCGCCTTTGCCACCGCCAGCGCATTCGAGCCCGGTGCCTGGAAGATGGCGATGATGGAGGCGGGATCTGCGTTCAACCGTCCGATCTGCTTGTAGGAAAGGCCGCCGAGCTCCACACGCGCGACGTCTTTGAGCTTCACCATCGAGCCGTCGGGATTGAGCCGCACCACGACGTTTTCGAACTGCTCAGGCGTCACGAGGCGGCCCTGGGCGCGGACCGCGTAGGTGAACTCCTGCCCCTTCGGCGCCGGCTCCGCGCCGATCTGGCCTGCAGGATTGACGGTGCTCTGCGCCTGCACCGCCGCGCGCACGTCGCCGACGGTGAGGCCGAGCTTGGCCATCTGATCGGGATTGACCCAGATACGCATGGCGTAATCGGCCGCGCCGAAGTTCAGCACCTGCCCGACGCCGGGCACGCGGTAGAGAGCATCGTTGACGTTGATGAGGGCGTAGTTGCCGAGAAAGAGGCCGTCGTAGGTGTGCTTCGGCGAGGTGAGCGAGATCAGCAGCATCGGCGTGCCCTGCGTCTTCCGATAGGTGAGGCCGAACTGATTGACCTCGACCGGAAGATTCGGCTGCGCCTGCGACACGCGGTTCTGCGAGTTGACCTGATCGGTATTGCGGTCGGTGCCGACGTCGTACGTGACGCGCACGCTCGTCGTGCCGTCGTTGGCGTTGACCGACTGCAGGTAGAGCATGTCTTCGACGCCGTTCATCTGCTGCTCGATGGGCGTGGCCACCGATTGCTCGATCGTCAGCGCGTCGGCGCCGGGGTACGAGGTCGCGATCTGGATGAGGGGCGGGACGATGTCGGGGAACTGTTCGATGGGAAGGCCGAACAGGGCGATCAGACCGCCCAGGACGGTCACGATCGAGATGACGATGGCAACGATCGGTCGATTGATGAAGAAGCGAGCCATGGGGTCTTACCTTGCTCCTGCCGCGCCGGACGAGGGGGCCGGGGCCTCACTCGGCGCGACGGTCATGCCTGACTTCACGCGGGCAAACCCTTCGACGACGACGCGGTCGCCGGGCTGCAAGCCCTTATCGATGAGCCACAGGCTGCCGAGCTGCGGGCCTGCCTGCACGGCGCGGATCTGGGCCTTGTTGTCCGGGCCGACCACGGCGACCTGATATCCCCCCTGCATCTCGTTGACGGCGCGCTGCGGAACGAGGATCGCGCCGCGCCGGATCTGTGTGGCCGCGCGGATCTTCGCGTACTGCCCGGGGCGGAGCCGGTTGCCTGGGTTCGGAAAGATTCCGATGGTGGCGATGGTGCCGGTCTTCACGTCGACGTCACGCCCGGAGAGCAGCACGCGGCCCTTCTGCGGGAAGGTGCTCCCGTCGGAGAGGATGAGATCGAGCGGCGCGTTGCGCATGGTTGGGTCGTTCTGAAACTGCAGGTACTCCTGCTCGCTCATCTGATAGAGAACGCGGATCGGATCGACCCTGGAGACGGTGGCCAGGACGGTCTGCGGATTGACGAGATTGCCGACCTGCGCCTGGGCGATGCCGGCGATGCCGCTGATCGGTGAGGTGACGCGCGTCCAGGAGAGGTTGAGGCGGGCCTGTTCGACGGCGGCGCGCAGGGCGCCGACGGTGGCGCGGGCGGCGGACTGCGCCGAGCGGGCGTCGTCGAGCTCCTGCTGGCTGATGGCCTTCTGCGCGGCCAGCGGTTCGAAGCGGGTCACGTCGCGGTCGGCCTTGGTCAGTCCCGACTGCGCTTGCGCCAGGTTGGCCTCGGCCTGCTGCAGTTGGGCCTGAACCTGCCGCGCGTCGATCTCGAACAAGACATCGCCCTGGTGCACGAAGCTTCCTTCGGCGTAGACCCTGCGGAGCAGATAGCCGTCGACGCGCGGACGGATCTCGGCGTTCACGTCGCCTTCCGTCGTGCCGATCCACTCCCGATAGATCGGCTGGTCGCGCTGGATCACCGTGCTGACGAAGACGGCCGGCGGAGGTGCCTCCGTTTTCGAGGCCTCGGATTTGCCGCAGCGAAACGCGCCCAGCGAGAGGATCAATGGAAGGACGACGGCACAACGCTTCATACGTTCTCCTCGGGTGTTGTGAGTGGAGCGGCGATGCCGCGGCAGATGAAGTCGCGGACGAAGGCCACGTCGGCATCGAGTGGGCGTTTGTTCTTCTCGGTCATCCGCTGCAGACCGACGTCGCGGATCACCGAGGCCAGGGCGATGGCGATCCGTTCCGGCGGATCGTCGCGTACTTCGCCCTTCGCCGCGGCCGCTTCGACCATCGCCACGAGCTGCGCAATGTGGGTGCGGTAGGAGGTGTGCTTGCGCAGCCGCCGCTCGCCGAGCGGCTCGGCCATGGCCAGATAGAGCCGGAAGAACTCCTGCTGCTGCTCGAAGTAGTCGAGCTGCGCCTTGACGACCTCTTCGACGCATTCGCGGAATGTGCCGCCGCGGCTGATGGCTTCGCCGATGAGGATGTGAAAGTCCTCGAAGGAGATCGACATCGTCTTCTCCAGGACGTCTTCGCGGGACCGGAAGTAGAGGTAGACCGTCCCCTTGGCGATGCCCGCTTCGTCGGCGATGTCCTGAACGGTGACGTGGTCGTAGCCCTTTCGGGAGACCACGCGCATGGCCGCTTCCCGAATGGCCTGACACCGAAACTGCTCGACGATCTCACCCTTGGTGGTTGCCATATGACTCGTGTGGCCGTTCAACTGACCGGCGCGTCAGTTGTACCACAGAGACGCAGAGAGCACGGAGCTCTCCGTGTCCTCTGTGTCTCCATGGTCGAAAAGGTTCACTTGCCCGTGACGCGCTCGCCCTGCTTTCGCCAGCGCTCGGCCTCGGCCGGCTGGCCGGAGGCTTTCAGGAGATCGGTGAGCATCACGTACGCCCGCGATTGCCGCGGGTCGACGGCGAGGGCGCGGCGAAGATCGGCGATGGCATCGCTGGGCCGCCCCAGGGCGGTGAGGGTCTCCGCGCGCATGATCCAGGCTGCCACGAAGTTCGGGCGCAATTCGATCGCTCTCGTCAGCGGCGGCAGGGCTTCGGTGTCGCGGCCTGTGCGGTGGAGCACGGCGGCGAGATTGAACTGAAACTCGGGCACTTCGGGCTCAGCCTCCATGGCCGCGCGCAGATCGGCAACACCTTCGCTGGTCGATCCGGCGCCAATCTCCGCCGAGCCACGCCAGTCGCGCAGACGCGGGTCGTTGCCGGCGGTGTCGCCTAGGGTGGCAATCAGATCGAGCGCCTGCCGGAACTGACGTTGCTGCAACAGCGCGGCGATGAGATCGAATCGGGGAACGAGCGATGGGGTGGCATCGAGGTGCGTGGCCAGGAAGCGGGTGGCGTCAGCATTGCGCGGCGTCACGCGAAGCACGGTCACCGCTCGGTACAACTGCCCGAGCGCGCCATCGGGAGCTTCGGCGCGATCGAGAAACTCCACATTCGTAATGTTCGACTCGTGCTCCGCGAGCGGCGCAACGAGATTGCCCGGCGGCGGACGCCGCTGAATGCGGTGATCGGTCATCACCACGTGCACGACGTCCTGCGTCCGCCGGGCCGGCATGTGGCATCGCACGCAGTCGTTCGATTCCGTGTGGCGCTGATGGCAGCCCAGGCACACCGAGACGACGTTGGCCAGCCGGGCATCCTTCTTCAGCGGCTGATGCGGATCGTGACAGGAGATGCAGGTGATGCCGCCCTTGATGTAGCAGAGGCTCTGGCGAAGCCGATAGGCGTGATGATTGATCTCGAAGCGCTGCGCGCGCGGGCGTCCCGGCTCGTCGATGTCGACGTGGAGCATGTAATCGCTGAGCGTTTGGCCGGGGCGAAACGAGTAGTCGCCGCGGTCGAACCGGCGCACGCCGATCATGGCCACCGCGGGCTGCAGATGACATTGAAAACAGACCGAGTCGCGCAGTGCCGGTGCCAGGCGCGCCGGGTTGACGATGGACGCGCGCACCGCGGCATTCGCTTCTCCGCCCATGGCCATCTGCACGTGATCGGCGCCCGGACCGTGGCAGCGCTGACATCCCGTTCCCTCGGGGAGCGTGGCCGGATATCGCTGCGGCATCCAGTGAGCGTCGCTTCCTGCAGGCACTTCGGGATAGGCGTTGTGGCAGAAGAGACACTCGCGGCGGACGGGGCGCGTGATGCCGTCGTTATCGGCGCGGTCGTAGCCGGGCGCCATTCCCCAGGCCCGCTCCTGCGTGTACCAGGCTACCGGCAACTGATACAGCTCACCGCTCGGCGTGCGATAGAGATAGACGCGGGAGCGATGCCCCGATCCGACGATCCAGTCGACCTGCTGCTCGATGAAATTGATCCGTCGTCCGCCGGGGTCGATCTGGTACCGCCGGAAGAGCAGCTTCCCATCCTTCCAGGCCATCTCGTAATGACTCTGCGACGGCTGATGCACGAAATGCGCGTTGCGGAAGTCTTCGATCAGGACCTCGGCACGCGGCCGCCGCATCGACTGCGCCAT
>DATLWH010000155.1:0-4741 GCA_035576505.1 Thermoanaerobaculia bacterium
CCTTAGACCATGTGGTGAACCCCAGACTGAATCCCGGCAGACAACGACCTTCTTTCGCTGACCAAAAGATCAGCTCAGAGTTCGTGTGCCCGCCACCCGCTCCGCTCTGCCATTGTTTTCGTAGCAGGCTGCCGCAGCCGCGCCTCGAATGTTGATGCTTGCACAGATCACGGTCGCGGCGTAGGACGCTGAAGGACCCCCAGCGAGCTTGCATCGAGAAGTACCACCACCCGACCCGGCAACGCGCGGAGGGGGTCCTTCGGCGTCCTACGCCGCGGGAATCAGATTGGAGCAAGCACCACGATTCGTGCCGCGGCTCCGGCAGGCTCAGGATGACGCATGAAAGTGGAGCTCAGCGCGGGCAACTCCACGCATGCTTTCAATCTTGACGCGACACCAGGAATGTCCGTCCCGAAATCGCTCCGAACCACGTCCGTAACCTTTTTCGCCGATGCGTCGTCTCAAAGACAGGAGCCGGCAAGGAGGCTCACGAAAGGAGAACGAGAGGTCCAGGAACGTGCCGCCCCGGAAATCGCTCCGCACCCCTCCGTAACCTTTTCGGCCGACGAATCGTCTCAGAGACAGGAGCCGGTAAGGAGGCTCACGAAAGGAGAACGAGATGTCCAGGAATGTCCGCCCCCGAAATCGCTCCGCACCCCTCTGTAACCTTTTCCGCCGATGCAACGTCTCAGAGAACAGGAGCCGGCAAGGAGGCTCACGAAAGGAGAATGAGATGCCCAGGAACGTCCGCCTCGGAAATCGCTCCGAACCACGTTCGTAACCTTTTCCGCCGATGCATCGTCTCAGAGACAGGAGCCGGCAAGGAGGCTCACGAAAGGAGAACAAGATGCCCAGGAACGTCCGCCCAGGAATCGCTCCGCACCCCACCGTAACCTTTTCGGCCCTTGATGCGTCACAGAGATTGAGCCGGCAAGGAGGCTCACGAAAGGAGAAAGAGATGTCCAGGAATGTCCGCCCCGGTAATCGCTCCGCACCCTCCGTAACCTTTTCCTCCCATGACCCGTCACTAGAGAACGAGTCGGCAGCGAGGCTCGACCTCGACTGCCCGACCAAAGGAGATTGAGATGACTACGAAAAACCGCCCCGGAAAGAGTTCCTCATCCCACATCGCCGCCAGCAAGCGTTCCAAGACGACAACGAAGGCCATCGCGGACCCTGTGGCCGCAGCCGCCAGGATGGTCGAGTTGCTCAATGAAATGGAGGCCATCATCCCCGATCTGACCCAGCCGAACATCACGAAGATCAAGCGCACCGCCCAGGGCGCGAAGTTCGGCCGCGCCCTCATCCCCCCCATGATCAACGCCGTCAACTCCTATCCACCGTTTCAAGAGCGCAACATGTTCGACTCCGCCGCCGGTCAGGAGGCCATCGACTACCACGGCCAGATGCATCCGATCACCCAGAGGATGGCCGCGATCACGATGGCTATGTCGTATTCGATGAATCACAAGCTGGCCATCTCCGGGGAGCAGGCCCTTCAGTTGTTTCAATGGGCCAAGCGTCACGTGAAGCAGCCTGACGGCGGCGGTGCGCGGACCTATGTCGATGAGTTGCAGAGTGTCCTGGATCGGACGACCAACCGCCGCCGTAAGCGTCAAACCCCCGCCAACACCCCTCCCACCACACCACGCTCGAACACTCCTCCCACACAGGGCTTTCTGGCCCCCTCTCTTGCCACGAAGGCTTCCTCGGAGGCGAAGGCGCACACCGATCCGGGCGACGATGAGATCCTCGATCTCGTTCACGACATCGCCACGGATCCGAAGAAGTAGCCGCGCAGGAAGGGGCGCCGTGTGAATGAGACGCGGCGCTCCTTTCGCGGTGGCGGGGTTTGCGCGGTCGCGAGGTGGGGATGTGGGGAGATTCGAGCGCGAGCCCCGCACCCCACACGCGGGCGTCCTCTACTTCTTGAGCGCGTCGTAAACCTTGTTGCTGCCTTCGACGATCGTCTTGACCACCGCGCTGAACTCTTCGGCGGTGATGCTGGTCATGTGCAGTTCGGCACGGACAAAAAGATCCCCGTCGCTATCGATGCCCACTTTCGTGTACTCCAGCTCGTTGTTCAGTTGCATCAGCTTGAGCAGAAGATCGGCGGAGAGTTTGAGTTTGGCCTTCGGTTGCACCACGGCGCCTACAACGCCCATGTCACCCTGCTGCGCAATCAGCAGCAGTCCCGTGAGACCCTCGCCATGGGGGATGGTCAAAGCGTCCGAGGCGATCCAGACAGCGCAGGGCTTGGCCACGATGAGCTTGTAGCCGGTCTGGTTCACGAATCCCTGCAGCTTGGAGGTGCATTCCTCCCCGAGAGCCGGGATGCTGCACGCCAGAGTCAGCACGATGCCAAGGGCCAGTTTCTTCATGATCGTCTCCGGAATCGGTTCATCAAACGTTCCGGCAGAGTATCAGCGGAACTGGATGGATGCGCATCTCTTCAGGAGCCTGCGCGCCAGGGTGTCCCCGCGCTCCTGTTGGCCGAGCCTTGGGCAACCAACGCCGCCGGCCGTGCCGGCTCCGCGTGATTCAGGATTGGCCTTCGCATAGCATCACCGCTGACCATGGCCAAACCACGATCGAAAACGACCATCCAGAGCACCACCCCGCAGCTCGATGTGCTGCGCAAGGGGCAGGCGAAGAAACGCTCCAGCGTCGACCCGTCTCACATCCTCGACAAAGCGATCTACCAGCTCTGGGAGACCATCAACGATCTCGATCAGATTCAACCCGAGCGGGTCGAGCACTACCGCGTCTCCGTCTTCGGCAGCTCGCGCATCCAGCGCGGCGATCCCATCTACGAGCAGGCCAAGAAACTCTGCTACGAGCTGGCCAGGCTCGGAGCGGACATCGTCACCGGCGGCGGACCGGGACTGATGGAGGCCGCCAACTCCGGGGCCATGGAAGGGCAGACCGAGAGTCACTCCCGCTCGTTCGGACTGGCCATCCACCTCCCCACGGAGACCGACGCCAACCCGTTCGTGAACAAAGTCTTCCGGCACCGGACCTTCTTCTCGCGGCTCCACCACTTCATCCGCCTCTCATCGGCGTTCATCGTTCTGCCGGGAGGCATTGGAACGGCCCTGGAGCTGTTCATGGTGTGGCAGCTCATTCAGGTCAAGCACGTCACCGAGCATCCGCTGATCCTCGTCGGTACAATGTGGACCGGTCTCATCGACTGGATCAACGAGGTCATGATCACGCGCGGGCTGGCCAGCCCGCAGGACATGAACGCGGTTACGGTGGTCAGCTCGTACGAAGAGGCCATTCCGATCATCCGCGCCTCGTACGAACGCTTCATTCAGGAGAAAACGAATGCCAACGAAGGAACAGATTCTCGACGCGCTTAAGGGCGTCAAATTTCCAGGACTGTCGCGCGACATCGTGTCGTTCGGATTCGTCCATGACGTCAGCGTCGAGGGAGGCAATGTCTCCTTCACGGTTCGCTTCCAGACCGAGAACCAGAACGCCGCGGCGCAGATCAGCCGCGACGCCGAGGCCGCTGTTCGGGCTGTGCCGGGGGTGGAGAGCGTGCGCATGCACGCCGACGTCGGATCGCGCCAGGCTGCCGGACCGCAAGGCGGACCGCCCGCCGAGCAGATCCTCTCCGGGGTCAAGTACAAGATCGCCGTGGCCTCGGGGAAGGGAGGCGTGGGCAAGTCGACGGTCTCGACGAACCTGGCCCTGGCCCTCCACGCCCTGGGCTACTCGGTTGGGATGCTCGACGCCGACATCTACGGCCCCTCGCAGCAGATGATGCTCGGCATCCACGGCCGTCCGCAGATCGATGAGACGGACGAGAAGATCATCCCGATGGAGAACCACGGGGTGAAAACGATGTCGCTCGGCCTCATCACCGATCCCGACACGCCGGTGATCTGGCGCGGCCCGATGGTGATGAAGGCGCTCGATCAGTTCCTCTCGGACGTGAAGTGGGGGACGCTCGATTTCATGATCATCGATCTGCCGCCCGGCACCGGCGACGCCCAGCTCACGCTGACGCAGAAGGTGCCGCTCTCCGGCGCCGTCGTCGTGACGACGCCGCAGGATGTGGCCTTGATCGATGCGCGTAAAGGTCTGGCCATGTTCCGCAAGGTGAACGTTCCCGTCCTGGGCATCATCGAGAACATGAGCTACTTCATCTGCCGTCACTGCGGCGAGCGTGAAGAGATCTTCGGCCACGGCGGAGGCCGCAGGACCGCCGAGCTCCTCGGCGTCCCCTTCCTGGGCGAGATCCCCATCGATCCGAAAGTCGTCGTCGGCGGAGATAGCGGCGAGCCGATCGTCGTCCTCGATCCGTCGTCCGCCGCAGCACAGGCCTTCCGTCAGTTGGCGGCCACCGTTGCGCAGCAGGTCGAGTCAGGCTTGCCGGGGCACACGCACGGACCGGGCGAGCCGGCGCACGTGCATTAACTGCGCTTACGCCGCATCAAAACAGCGATCGCCCCTTGGCCTGCTCCTTCGCGAGCATGTCCAGAAATCGCGCGCGGGGAATCTCGCGGGCGCCGAGCGCTTCCATGTGCGGCGTCATCACCTGGCAATCGAGCCAGGTCGCGCCGCGGGTGCGAAGATGGTCGATGAGAAAGAGCAGGGCCAGCTTCGAGGCGTCCGTGACGCGGTGAAACATCGACTCGCCCGTGAAGGCGCCCCCGTCGTCGATACCGTACAGCCCGCCGATCAGCGCGTCGTCCTGCCAGACTTCCACGCTGTGGGCGTCGCCGGCGCGATG
>DATLWH010000156.1:0-2183 GCA_035576505.1 Thermoanaerobaculia bacterium
TGGAAGCTTGCGAGCGCACGAGCGGCAAATGGTGCGCTGGAAGAAGCGTCGGAACAGCTCGATCGAGCACGAGAAGAGCTAGCGCAGCTTGGTCTGAAGAATGACGCGGCACTTGCGACTTTGGAGTGGGCGGAGGTTAGGTTGGCAATCGGCGACGTGAAAGGTGTCGCGGAGAGTTGCGCCGCTATCGTCCTCGAGTTCGAATCGGAGGGCATGTCACGTAGCGCACGGATTGCGCTCGCGTATCTCCAGGAGGCTCTCCGTTCAGGGGCTGCCACGGTCGACACCGTACGTCACGTCAGAACTTATCTTGAGTACCTTCCTAGCCAACCCAGTCTTCCATTCGATCCCCGTGTCTAACAATTCTTCACGACGCGTGTCATAACTCGCCAGCGTCGTAACACCCCTGTATAGAGGGCGCTCTCCGTTCCGGCTTTGCTCGGCAAGGAGGGTTTCATGCAAACCATTCGAAGGTATGCCCTTGGTGTATTCATCGTAGCTGCGTTATCGCTGGCCGTGCCAACGTACGCTGCTTCTCGTGATCGTTCAGACGACACACTTCTAGCAAGATTCAGGGCGTTCATCGTTCGAGTCTTCGACTACAACGGCGTGTCCCTTCCCCCGGGTTGAGCGCAACGTCCCCCACTGTCCTTTGCCGTCCTGCGCCGCTTCGCCTTGCGGCTACTCGGCTCCGGCGGGCTCAGAGGTTGTGAAGCAATCGGCCAAGGAGCAAATTGTCATCCTGAAGCTGCCGGAGCGCCGAGCGAGCGCCAGCGAGCGAGATGCGCGCAGGACGCTGAAGGATCTCCAGTGGCAGCGCCTGTGGCAAGAGCAGCGCGGTTGAGATCCTTCGGCCGCGCTTCGCCGGCCTCAGGATGACAATTTGCCGGTTGGTGGACCGATATCTTCACAACCTCTCTGAAGGATGACAGTGGTGACGGTGAAGCGTCCTTTCCCCTTCGTGCCTTCGCGTCTTCGCGTGCCATTCGGTGTTCACGCGAGGCCGCGAAGGCTCGAAGTTACCAATTTTCGACCCTCCGACGTCAGACAACTATACTTGTCACTCTCCATTTTCCCCCCACTCTCCTCTCGGGAGTGACAGGTATCGTGGGCAGTTTTTTGCCTGGGTAGGGATTTCCGTCTCTCACGACTCTCCTCCCGCGTGATGGACGCAACCAGCTGCAGACGACCCGCAAAGCCGAACGGCATCGACGCCGAAAGGAGAACGCTGCACCGTCTGGTCGCTGACTGCTCCCTCTCATCGAGGACCGGCACGCGTACGAGTGCCCTATGCCCGGAGGCTCCTGATCAGGGCCGTCCTGGTAACCCGGCCGTGCGTCCGCGCCTGTGGCGCTCCGCGCGGCCTTCAAAAGGAGGACAGATGTCCAGGAAGAAAGCCACGGGAGATGTGCCGCAGGCACCGCCGCCTGACCCGGCCTCGCCGCCGACTCCGACGGTCACCCACTACCAGCAAGTGGCAGCGAACCTCAACAAGGCCATCGACGACGTGCTGGCGTTGATGCCGAACTTCGTGGAGTCTCACCCCGCGTCGAGGGGCGTCATCCGCTCGCAAAGGAGCGTGTCGAATGACTTCATCGTTTCGGCGATCGCCGCGGTCGAGCAGAATCCTGAGATCCAGGCTCTTCACGACTTCGACGTCGCGGAAGCTCGCGATGTCCTGCAGTTCAGCGAGGCCTTCCGTCCCATGAAGGACAAGTTGAACGCCGCCGCGGTCAACGTCGAGTTCAGTATCGGCTTCCGGCGCGCGAACATCGTCGAGCCGGCGTTGCAGGTCTACGCGGTGACCAAAGGGCTGGCCCGCAATCCCGCGCGTACCTCGGCAGCCGCGCACGCCGCGAACCTGAAACGCGACCTCGGACGGTCGGGGCGCAAGAAGAAGCCAGCACCCGCTCCGGTCCCGACCTCTCCCATCCCGACAGTCATCGGAGGGCTCACCGCAGACGAGCAGGCATGACCGCGTTGGCGCGCGGTCATGCCCTGACACTCACCCCATCCTGAGAGAAAGGAGTTCCATGTCGATAACGAAAGTACAACATCCGGCATGCTCTGTCATCCCGCTGCACATGCAGCGGCACCTGGCCGAGCATGGGGACGACGACGTCCGCGAGCGTATCGCCTCGACGCTGTATCACAGCCGGCTAATCACCGCCGGCCGTGCCAAC
>DATLWH010000157.1:0-3432 GCA_035576505.1 Thermoanaerobaculia bacterium
CCTTAGACCATGTGGTGAACCCCAGACTGAATCCCGGCAGACAACGACCTTCTTTCGCTGACCAAAAGATCAGCTCAGAGTTCGTGTGCCCGCCACCCGCTCCGCTCTGCCATTGTTTTCGTAGCAGGCTGCCGCAGCCGCTGAGCGAGCGTAGCGAGCGACATGCGGCGGAGGACGCCGAAGGATCTCCAGATGCGCGGCATGGGGCAGAAGCGCGGCATGGGGTTTGTCGTTGATCAATCCATCCCTTGGACGGTAGAAAACCACAGTTTCGCTCCTGCCCCAGGCGCTGCCACTGGAGATCCTTCGCCGTCCTCCGCCGCTCTTCGCTCGCTCAGCGGCTGCGGCAGACTCAGGATGACAAATTGCCACGCGGGAGCGGTTTTTTCGCAACCTCTGAGGCTGCCGCCGCGGAACTTGATTGGAGCAAGCATCACCAAGTTGAACCGCGGCTGCTGCTCAAGTATGACCGGATAAGGATGACAGGAAAGGATGACAGGAAAGGATGACAGGAACGTCTTCACTCCTACCCTCCCACCACCCTCCCGCCCGCATCCACGAACCGCACCTTCATCGCCCCCAGCGTGTGGAGCAGACCGGCGACCCTCGCTTCCGCGTTCTGCTGGGCGAGCGGGAGGATCCCCTTGTGTACCGCTTCGTTGCGGATGTTCTGTTCGGCGTATTGGCGCGCCCGTCCTTCCATGCCGATGTCGGCGCGGCGGAAGACGCCGGTGCGGCGGTCGATGACGTGGGAGGCTCGGTTGTCGATGCGCGAGACCAGGATCTGCGGCGGGGGGAGGCGGACGACGATCGTGCCGTCCGGCTCGCGATGGACGTCCTTCGGTTGCAGCAGGGAGAGATCGACGCCGGCGATCACGTCCCCGGCGGCGTAGAGCGTCAACTCGTCGCCGGCCAGCGCGTTGGGGATCAGATCGTAGGTCTGCCGGATCGTGCTGACGCTGGCCACGCGCATGGTGGCGGTTTCGAGGCGATTCAGGTCGCGGACCCGCGTGACGATCGTGCCGATGTCGGCCATCTCCTCTTTGCGCGTCACGGTTCCGATCGCCAGCTGCGCGACGCGGTGCGCGATGACACTTGCCGCGACGATGATGCCGAGGAGCATCAGCGCCAGCGCGGCGAGGAGAAGGTAAATCTGCCGTCTCGTCATCGATTCCACAGTCTTGTCATCGATTCCACAATTTCACTAGCTTTTGGAATTTTCTGCTATCCTGACGCTCTCCCGGTAGGATTCAAAGAAGCATTCAAGGGGTTACGGCGACCCCGCTGGCCGTCGGCCGCAGTTCACAACCCGCTATCCCTTCTCAAACGCCACTGCTTCTCGATGTGTCCTACGAAGCTCGACCTGCCGGTTTCGAGCCACTCCGTCAGCAGGTCGACGCTGATCTCGTCGAGCGAGTCGATGATGGACAGGCTTGCGGCCTGCGCAACGCGCTCGATCGGTTTTTCGAGCAACGCCACGACCTTCGCCGATCGCGTGAGACGCCAGGCCAGCTCTTCCTCGCGGTTCATGGCCAGAATGCGGTTTGCGGTCAGCGTCAGCAGCACGGCGGCGTTCCAGTTCGTCGGACGGTCCCAACGCGGCGGGACGACGAAGTCGGCGGCGTCGATCTCCCCGGCCAGCGCCGCGATGTGGCGTTCGGTGGAGAGACGGATCGGGCCGAGGTCGGCGTGAAAGAGCATCTCGTAGGTGTCTTCGCTGCCGTCGCCGTTGATCGATCGCGCCAGCGCGTTGCGTGCCGTAGCGTCGAGCTCCACCGGCACGCCGGCGAAGAATGACGCTTTGTGCTTTCTGGCCAGATCGGCGAGCTGTGCCAGCGCGGCCAGGTCGGTCGTCACTGGAAAGATGACGGGGATGACCACGCCCCAATGCAACTTCCGCTCTTCGGCCTCGGCGAAGAGCACCTCGAGCCGCGACAGCTCCAGTGGCCAGGCCGCGATGGCCACGACCGCGTCGTCGGGAACCTGGTGAGGCAGCGCTCCGCGCGTGGAGACGAGCTGCGTTGCCGCGACCTGCTGGTCGGTGCAGAACTGAAGCGCTTCCTCACCGCGTCCGAAGATCACTTCCGCGAACTCGGCGGCATCGATGAGCGCGGGAGCGTGCAGGGGATGGCGCATCGTGCTCCGCTCCAGATCGTCGCGTACGTTGTCGCAGACGGAGACTTCGAAGCGCTCGGCGCAGGAAGCGCGCAGGTCGACGTAGTCGATGGCGATCGGCGCGGCGCGCCTCGGGCTGTAGGGAGCGATCGTGGCCGCGGCCCAGTACGGCGGCTCCGGGACCTGCGCGCGGGTGAGGCGCAGATGCGGCGTTTTCTTGTAGACGATCAAGCCGCGCGTAGTGTATGCGCGTCTCAGCGCCCGAGATATGGAGCCACGAGCGAGCGGACGTACTTGGCGATCATGTCCAGCTCCAGGTTGACGCGTCCGCCGATTGCGGCATCGCCGAGGTTTGTGCGGCGGAGCGTCTCCGGGATCAAGGCCGCGCCGAAACTCGCGCCGTCAGGGTTGACGACCGTCAGGGACACACCGTCGACGGCGATGGAGCCTTTGTCGACGATGAGCTCCGCGTACTCGGCCGGATAGCTCCAGCGATAGACGGCGAAGTCGCCCTCGGAGGTGATCGACAGGAGCGCCCCGACACCGTCGACGTGTCCCTGAACGAGATGGCCGCCCAGTCGTTCGCCGAGGGAGAGCGCGCGCTCGAGGTTCACGCGCGTTCCGCCGGTGAGCGTACCGAGCGTCGTGCGCGCCAGCGTTTCGTTCGAAACGTCGGTGAGAAGCGTCCCATCGTCCTGCGGCAGAACCGTGAGGCAGACGCCGTTGACCGCCAGGCTTTCACCCCGGGCGAAGGGTTCGTTGTCGTCCGTACGCAGCCGCAGTTGTGCCCCCGACTCAAGTAGGTCGAGCGATTCGATGACGCCGCTGTGATTGATGATACCGGTGAACATCGTTACGGCTCGGGCACTCCGAGTTCTCGACAAATCTTTCGGGCGAGCGAGTTCGGAGTCTCAATGTGTCTTGGAACGGCCTGAATCTGGCCGTTTTGTGGATTGCACCAAAGCTCATGCTCCTTGCCCTGGCGCTTCAGAAAACAGCCATTTCGCCGAAGATGCCGAAGCAATTCTCTCTGTTTCACTGAACCACGACGGTGCCGCGGATTGCACCCTCTGGCACTCCACGCAGGCCATCTTCGCGACGGTCTTCGAGAATGAGGGCGATCGCTGCAGCCAGATTCTCGCGAGCGTCCTCAGGGGAACGGCCCTGTCCATTGGCGCCCGGAATCTCAGGTGAGTAGGCGACAAACCATTCGTCGTCTTGCTCGATGATGGACGTGAACTCGTTGTGCATGGCCTGATTCTACCGCAGCGATACTCGTGTCGTTCAGCACCTAACGGATCCAAGCTCACCGCGGTG
>DATLWH010000158.1:0-3960 GCA_035576505.1 Thermoanaerobaculia bacterium
CGGAAAGCGCAAGCGAGCCGAAGACGTCGTGGCCGGCCACCCGGAACCAGGTGTCCGTGTCGATGGCGAAGGTGCGCTCGCGGCCGGACATGTGCGTCACGCCGTTGAAAGAACTCAAAGTCGTCTCGACCGGCTGTGCCGCGAACGTTACCCGCGAGCGGAGCATCACCGGGACGCCGCCTTGGCCTGGTATGGGCCAGTACCACGCCGCGTGCAACGTGTCTTTCGACTTCGGCGTTGCGTTGCGCGTCTGTTGCAATCCCCGCTCCTCTCCCTGTGCGATGGATTGCCACTGCGCCGCCTCCCCACCCTCGGCCCGCAGCTCGCTGCGGTTGTAATCGAACTGGAGGCTCTGCCAGTAGAAACTGTTCGCGAGGTGCAGATATCCGACGTGCTCGCCAAGCGGCCGGAAGGAGTCGGTCATATCTGTCCCGGCGCCGGTGACGAGGCGCGAGATCAGAACCGGCTGCCCGCCGGTCGTGCGCAGATCGAGAAAGTCGTCGGGATCGAAGAGCGGCTGTTGCGCGGACGCGGCGACAACCGTGAGAAACGTAAGGATGACCGCCGCGGCACGAATCATTTGATCACCTCGATCTCGGCGTGTTGGAAATGCAGCTCACCGAGCTTTTTGATGTCGAGCGAGATTGCGTTGGAGGAGAGTGCCGGCGCGCTCTGCATTTTCCCTTTGGCGCGCTGCACCGTCAGCCGGTAGACCACACCGTCGCGCGTCAGCACGAGCACGCCGCTGTCGACCACGGTGTCGTTGAGGAGCAGGCCGAGGGTCTGCCGTTTCGGGTCGAACGGCCCGAGATGGAGAAAGACCTGCTCGCTGTCGAATTGTGCGTCGTCGATCGCCCCCCGCCCCTGGAGGAACGTCGCCTTCTCGATGCACCGAATCCCGGGGATCCGATCTGCCGCGGACGGCCGCACGTCGCGGACGTAGGTGGCCGGCATCGGCGGATCGATGGTCACCTTCACATTGCGGAACGGGCCCTCGGCGCAACAGGAGAACTCGAGGTTGGCGGACAGCTCGGCCTCGTTCGCGGCGGCCTTCTGGCAATCGGAGCGCGCCAGGCCGGCGCGGAGACTGAATTTCGCCGTGCTCGTCGAGATCGTGCCGTCGCCGAGGTCGGCCGTCCAGCGGCAGGCCCCCGCCGGATCGAGCTTGATCCAGCGCTCTTCGAGGTCGTCGCCGTTGATGACGAGGGCGACATCCTTCAGTTCGCCGCAGTGCTTGCCGGTGACCAGCACCTTCACGTGCGCAGTCGTGATCTGGGCCTGGGCCGCGGCCGCGGCGAGGAAAACGCAGACGAGAGCTCTAACAAGGCGTATCACGTCCCGATACCAACCTTCCGACGAACGGTTTGAGTCGCGCGGCGGGGAACGTCACGACCTGCCGCCTCGATTGGCCCGGAGCGTCGTCGGACTCCCGGATATCGATTTCGAGCGTGACGGGTTGCCGATCGAGGAGCGCCTCGATCCTGTCTTTGTTCGGGCGGATGCCGTCGGCGTCGCACTTCGTCAAGAGCTCCAGCGCGGTCAGCTTCACGTCGCGCTCGCCCGGAGCGATCGTCGCGGACTCGGATCTGTCGAGGCGCAGCTCCTTGTCTTCGATCGGCAGGGCGCCGAACTTCAGCCGCTGGCCGACCACTGTGGCGCTCTTCGGCCCGCTGTTGGCCACATGCGCGATGATGGCTTGTACGTTTGCGTCGACCGACGTGATCGACGTCCGGGAGGGGAGGAAATGGTTGACGGCAGGACGCGCGAAGAGGATCAGCGTAAGCAGCGCCGCGGCCGCGGCGACCTTCACTTCCGTCGACAGATAGAACCACCACGGCTTCGGCGGCGGCTCGCGGATCTTCGCCACGATGCGCGCGGCCAGTTGATCCGGCGAAAGCGTTTTGTCGAGCCAGACGATCCCCTTGATCTCCTCAGGCACGTTGCCGCCGAGCATCACCGGCAACATGTACCCCGGCTTTCGTTTGGCCACGCGCCGCACGATCCCTAACTCTTTTGTGGTCCAGGGACTCTTGAGGTACGCCTCCGAAATGAAGACGACACAGAACGGAGCCTCATTCTTGTAGCGGCGCTCGAGCCCTTTCACGAGCTCTTCGCCCCACATCCCCCCCTCCGCGTAGTCGAACGCATCGACCTCTTCAGGCAGCGCGGCATGAACGGCGTGTACATACTCCGCGTCTGCTGACGCGTACGAAAACAGTACGCGGTGCCGGAAGCGCTTCGGCAGGGGCGGAAGCGGCGTCACATTAGTGCTCTCGTTAAGGAGTGCCATTAGAGCATCGATTCCATACCCTTAGTGTCGCCGCATCCGAAATCGTTTCATCGGCATACCGTCTCCTGTTGAAAGGAGACGTCACGATGCCACCCGGACTCGACACAGACGCCCAATGGGGTGACCCCAGTCTCCGATTTCAGGTGGTCCAGGAATGTGGTCTTCAGCAGGATCGTGTCAAGACCGCAGAGTTTCAGGCAAAGATTGCGTGCTCGTGGGACCTACATTTGCTTGGGTAGACAGCGAGTGTTCGCGCTGACGGACCAGCGTAAAAGGAGAAGCAAATGCAGAAACGCAAACTCGGTAAATCAAACCTCGAAGTGTCTGCCCTCGGCCTCGGCTGCATGGGATTGAGTTTCGGCTTCGGTCCGGCTACGGACAAGCAGGAGGCCATCGCTCTCATCCGTGCGGCGGTGGAGCGAGGCGTGACGTTCTTCGACACGGCCCATGTTTACGGCCCTTTTGTCAACGAAGAGGCGGTCGGTGAAGCGCTCCAGCCATTCCGCGAGCAGGTCGTCATCGCCACGAAGTTCGGCTTCGAGTTCGATGCCGGCGGGAAGCAGATTGGACTGAGCAGCCGGCCGGAGTACATCAGGCAGATGACCGAGGGCTCGCTGAAGCGGCTGCGGGTCGAGGCCATCGACCTCTACTACCAGCACCGCGTCGATCCCAACGTGCCCATCGAGGACGTCGCCGGCGCCGTCAAAGAGCTCATCCGCGAGGGAAAGGTGAAGCACTTCGGATTGTCCGAGGCGGGCGTGCGGACGATCAGGCGCGCGCATGCCGTGCAGCCGGTAACCGCACTCCAGAGCGAGTACTCGCTCTTCTGGAGAGAGCCGGAAGAGGAGATCCTCCCCACGCTCGAGGAACTGGGGATCGGTTTCGTTCCCTTCAGCCCGTTGGGCAAGGGCTTCCTCACGGGGAAGATCGACGAGACCACGACGTTCGACAAGACCGACTTCCGCAACACCGTTCCGCGCTTCAATGCCGAGAACCGGAAAGCAAATCAAGCGCTGGTCGATCTGCTGGGTACGATCGCGGCGAAGAAGAACGTGACGCCGGCGCAGATCGCGCTGGCCTGGCTTCTCGCGCAGAAACCGTGGATCGTCCCGATCCCCGGCACCACGAAGCTCCACCGGCTCGAATAGAACCTCGGCGGCGCGACGGTCGCGCTCACGCCCGGCGATCTCCGCGAGATCGAGAACGCGGCCGCACAGATCACCGTCCAGGGAGCGCGGTACTCCGAAGACGCGCAAAAGATGATCGATCGCTGATCAAAAGGATCAGAGAGATGGAGATCAAAAGAAGCGGTTCACAACCTTCCGCCAAAGGGCCGGAAGCGAATTTCACCGGCAGCGCCGGGATCGATCCGCGTCCATACTTCACACCATCGACTGCCGAGGAGAGAGATGACTGTGACTGAGAGCGCAACGATATCCGAGCTGGCCAGGCTCATCGGCGTCCATGCGCCGTATGACGGCACCTTCGAGCTTCGCGTTCCCGGTGTCTACGCCATCCGCGTGTCGCGCACGAATACGGAGGTCACGCATGCCTTGCAGCGATCCTCCGTCTGCATCGTCGCGCAGGGAGCGAAGAGCGTCATGCTCGGCGGGAACGTCTACCCGTACGAGGCCGGGCAGGTGGCGGTGTACTCGGTGGACGTGCCTGTG
>DATLWH010000159.1:0-8660 GCA_035576505.1 Thermoanaerobaculia bacterium
GCCGACTGCGCCATCTCGTACGTCGTCTGCGCTGTCTTGCGATCGGACTCGGGGATCAGGCGCGATTCGAAGAGGCTCTTCGAGCGCGCATAGTCGGCTTCGGCTTTCGCCAGTTGCGCCTTCTGTGTCACGCTGGCGGCGCGCGCGCTGCTCAGCGCGGCCTGCTGCTGTTCCTGCTGCGCACGGTACGCGTCGGGCTTGATCCGCAACAGCAGATCGCCTTTGTGCACGATCTGTCCTTCCTTGACGGGCATTTCGATGATCTCGCCCGAGACCTCGGGGGAGATCTTGACTTCGATCTCCGGCTGGATCTTGCCGGTAGCGGTGACGAGCTGCGTGATCGTCTTCCGGAACGCTTTGTCGGTCGTCACGGGAATCGGCTTTTCGCGCTTCTTCGCCAGGACAATCAGGACGATGGCAATGGCGACGACGACAAGGATGCCGATGATCCAGTAAAGCTTCTTTCGCGAGCGCTTGGGCTTGGCGAGGGACGAGAAGGGGACAGCGGTCATGCGGCATTCACTCCAGACGGGCGTCAGCCCGGGCGTTTGGACTGTGAGGATTCAAACGGATTTGCGCTGCGAATGTTGCAACGCGGGGGCGACTGCTTTTCCGGCAACAGCGCAGGCCAGCCCCCTATTCTGTTGAGCTACCTCAGCGCCCGCCTCCGCGGGAAGAGGCCTCCCACCGCGAAGAGATGCCCTCCCGTCTGTGCGTACACGCGGCCCTGCGCATCGATGGCCACGGGAGTATAGGCGGCCCCGAGCGGACCGCTGAGGGCAAGACGGTCGAGGAGAACTCCTCCCTGGCCGAGTGCATAGATGATTCCGTCTTCGGCGTTCACGTAGACCGTGCCATGCATATCGATAGCGGGGGCGTTGACGCACCACTCGAAGCCCGCATCCTCCGTGACGCAGACGCCGCCGCGGCAACTGGTGCGCGACGGGTTGCGGTACTGCCACTCGACCTTGAACTGCGGATCGAGCTGGGTCACGTAATCGCCAGGATCCGTGCGGAACTCGAAGTCGTAGTGGTTCTCCTTCGTCACGACCGAATACGTCCCTCCGTGCTGCCAGATCGCCGGAGTCGTATCCCAGCCGAAGGGATAGCTGCCGAGGTATGTGCCGTCCGCGGAGAAGTGCATCAGGTGACCCTGATCCAGGTTGTAGACGGTGTAAGCCCCGTAAATGATCGACCCGTCCGGCGCAACGACGGGGGAGGCAGTCGAGTTGTCGATGACGCGGCCCGAGCCGTCTTCGTTCACGTTCGGGTCGACGCCCGTCGCGGTGCCGGCCGGACAGCCACCATCCGTACCGTTCGGCGGGAGCAGAATGTTGCAGCCGTCGTGGAAGTGTGTGCGGAGTGACCGATCCCACTTCGGCGTCAGGTTGGGATTCACCGCGACGAGATAGCTCCAGTAGTCGTTGAAGTGGGTGCGGCTCAGTATGTAGATGGTGCCGTCGGGGCCGATGGCCGGCGTGACGTTGAGGCCCGGCCGCTGCGAGCCGCAGATGATCGAGGGGGGGATCGCGTCGGGCGTCGGAGGGATCTGTGCCGAGCCTCGTGCGAATTGGCTCTTGCAGAGATCGCTCGCTTTCGGCGCATCAGGGACGAGCGCGGAGAAGGGGACTGCCGTGGCGGTGCCATCCGGCGTCACCCGAACCAGCCAGGCTCCGGTGACGTCGCCCTGCCACGGCTGGTTGCCCTGCATCTGCAAGGCTCCATAGAAGATGTTGCCGGAGGAATCGACGGCGGGCGGCCCCGAGACAAACGTCATCGGATCGACGGTTGGGAACGGATTGATCCGCCGCAGGGTGCTACCGGTGGTCCGGTCGATCTTCACCAGCGTCCCGCCCGCGGCGGGAGCGTAGAGGAAGCCATTCGCTAGGACGGGCTGAAAGGTCGGCTCCCACAAGCCCAACAACGCCGGCACCGGTTGCCAGTCGGTCGCGGTCACCCATTTGTCGGCCAGCTGGCCGTTCTCCCAGTGCAGCCGATGGACGCTCCAGACCGTGATCGCCGGGAACGGGTCGCGCGTCTCGGTCCCCTTGAGCGACATGAACACGTCATCGCTGTCGAGCAGCGGCGCCGGATAGTGAACGTAGAGGTTGCCTGAACCGGCCTGGATCTCAGCAGGGACCATGGGATCGTGAACGACGTCGGCAAGGACGCGTGCCAGCGACTGCGCGGACACCGCTGCGTTGCCCGTATGGCCGGGGTTGCCCCCGAATTGTGACCATTGCGCCTGGGCGGTTACCGCGGCGATGAGCGTGATCGTTACAGCAAATAAACGTCCAATCATGAGCGTAGGGTATGCGATTTCGCCGTGAGAACGGTTGCCCGTTTTCGCGGACGCTCTGTCCTCGCTGGAGGAGAAGGTCCCGACGGCTGTGTCCGACCGGTCTCTCGCGGAGGGCCCAATCCGGACTGGCTCAGCTGTCGCATCAGAGTTATTCTGTTGTTACGCAAACCCGGAGGGATACTCTCATGAAGAAAAGCATCATCCATGCAGTCGCCGCGTTGTTCCTGCTACTCATTGCCGCACCGCTCTTCGCCGTGCAGAGGAACGCCGTCGATGAGGTGATTCGGATGGCCAAGGCCGGCGTATCCGAGGACACCATGCTCGAGTACATCGCCAAGACCGACGCGCGGATCGTCGTCACCGGCGATGACGTCATCGCCTTGACGGAAGCAAACGTGCCGAAGGAAGTGGTCAAGGCTCTGGTCGATGCGAGCCACGATCGGGGCGATTACCGCAATCGTAGCTATGCCTCGCCGCGCGTTGTTGTGGCCGCTCCGTACTACTACGATCCGTACTACTACTACGATCCGTTCTGGTACCGCCCCAGCCTGTTCCTCGGCTTCGGTTTCGGCGGCGGGTTCCGCGGCGGACACTTCCGCGGCGGTCACGGGCACCGGTAGTCCAGCCCGGCTGAAAAAGTCCATCCGCAGATGACGCAGATGGACGCAGATTGAAACGGTCTCATCTGCGTCCCTTTGCGCCATCTGCGGATGTTTTTTTGTCTCGCATCACTCCTCTTGTGTTACGAAGTCGGTGTGAAGCAACTCGCGATCGCTCTGATCATCGCGGTCGTCACGTCGGGCGGCGCTCTTCGCGCCGATCCGCCGCTGCGCATCGGCCGCATCACCATCCAGGCACAGCCGGTCTTCGATGCGGCCGAAGTGACGCGGGGTGGTTTCTATCGCGCCTTGAACCTCCTCCACGTTCAGACGCCCGCGGCGCTTGTCAAACGATTCCTTCTTTTCCGTGAGGGCGATCCGTACGATCCGGCCACACTGGCTGAGACGGAGCGCAACCTTCGCCATCTCGACTTCCTCAAGAGCGCGTCCGTGACCGCGTCGCCGCCGCACGATGGCGCGGTCGATGTCAAGGTGACCACGGAAGACGAGTGGACAACCGACATCAACGGCGACTTCTCGAACAGCGGAGGCATTGCAACCTACGCGTTCGACGTCACGCAGAAGGACCTCTTCGGCACGGGCAGCGAGCTGGAGCTGCACGGCGATCATGGAACGGAACGGAACACGAGCGCGATCGAGTTCCTGCACCCGGCGCTGTTCGGCCCGTACTGGAATCTCGACACGCTCTACTCGAAGAACTCGGACGGCAACGAGGAGAAACTCGCCCTCGATCGCCCGCTCTTCTCCTACACGACTCCGTGGGCGGCGAGCTTCCTGTTCGACCACCTGCTGCGCAACGAGCGGATCTTTGAGCAGGGAGAGATCGCCGCGCGTTTCCGGCAGGAACATCGTGAGCTGGGGTTGTCGCGTCTGCGCGTACTGCACGCCGACCCGAACGGATCGTCGGGGTTCGCCGGAGGCATCGACCTGCTCGACGATTCGTTCTCGCATGTCGAGGGCCGGCCTCTCGACCTCATTCCTGCTGATCGCCACTTCCGCTTCCTCGACGCCGGATATGAATCGACCGGCTACCGGTTCGTGAAGCTCGACTATGTCGATCGCGATCTTCTCGAACAGGATTTCAACCTCGGCGGATTCACCAGCGTGCACGCCGCCGTCTCGCCGCGCAGCTCCGGCAATGCGCCGCTGACCTGGCGCCTCCGCGCATCCAGAGGGATGGGCTATGCCTTCAGCGATCATGCGTTCGTCATCGGCCAGATCAGCGCATCGACTCGCGGGCCGCATGACCGGAACTCCATCGTCTCGCTGGACGTCCGTTCGGTCACGCGCTTCCAGACGAGCTATCCGCAAGCCTTCGTGACACGCGCCCGCCTCGACCTCGGCTGGCAGCTCGACCGGGACGTGCAGTTCCTCGCTGACGGTCAGAACGGCCTGCGCGCCTATCCCGATTTTGCATTCGAAGGCAGCCGCCGTCTGATCCTCAACGCCGAGCATCGCCTGTTCCTCGGCCGCGAGTTGCTGCAGCTCTTCGGGCCGAGCATCGCCGTCTTCGCCGACTCCGGTCAGGCCGTCGACGGGCCGTTTCGCGGGATGAAAAGCGACGCCGGCGCCGGCCTGCGCATCGGCATCGCCCGCTACGACTCAGCGCTCATCCGAATCGACTGGTCGTACGCCTTCAACGCCAGCCCGCTCAGCCGCCGAGGAGGCGTGTGGTCCATCTCGACATCGCAGGCGTTCTGAGTGCTCAGAGGGTGTGCGTAGTGATTACCCTTGGCCGCCCGAGGTATGATCGATTGCATGAATGTCGAGATCCTCGAGGTCTTGAAGGAGATTCGCGACGAAGCGAAGCAAACGAACACTCGTCTCGAGTCTTTGGAAGGGCGGGTTCAGTTCGTCGAAAAGCGCCTTTCCAGTGGTTTTGATGGGCTCACCGGCCGGCTCGATACGTACGTCGAGCGTCTCGACCTCATCACACGGCGCCAGACCGAAGGCGAGTTCCGCCTTTCCTCCGAGGTTCTCTCCCTGGCTGATGTCACGAGAGAGGTCCGCGACCTTCTGTCGCGGAAATTGGACGATCATCAGCAGGTCGCCGAACATGAACAACGCATCCGGGCCCTGGAAGACCGGATCGCCGACCGGCCCTCAGATTGAGGCAGGTTGCCCGGTTGCGGCGTTGCCTCACCGCGGAGTTGCGAGAGTCGAGGCCCGTGACGTCGGATGACTGACCGCCGAGCCGGTAAGCAGCGAGCGGTCGTGACGAAGCAATCACCAACCCGCGAGACCGGCAGCTCGGCAACCTGGCAACTCCCTAACCGCGTCCTGCGCCTCGTCTCGTGATGGCGTACTCACACGCAGTGAGTCCGGACTCAAAACCGGTGAGTCGGTACCCATGCTTTTTGCTTCGGTACTCACATCCGATGAGTCCGTACTCATCTCGCGTGAGTCCGTACTCACGTCGGGTAAGTCGGTACTCACATCGCGTGAGTCGGTACTCACGTTCGGTGAGTCTGGACTCACCACGGTTTGAGTCGGTACTCACATGGTTTGAGTCGGTACTCACGTTTTGTGAGTCGCGACTCACATGGTTTGAGTCGGTACTCGGGTCCGGTGAGTCGGTACTCACGGTTTTTGAGTCGGTACTCATATTTTTTGAGTACGTACTCAAATTGAAAAACGACCGCGGCGCCCTTGCAGGGTCGGAATCACCTCACCGCGACGGCCCGATCGCGATCATCATCCCCACGGTCTTGCGATCGAAGAGGGGCGCGGCCTGCCAGGCGACCTTGCTGCCTTTGTGGCGGGCCAGGATCCCTTTGGCCACGGTATGGCCAATGAGCGCGCCGGCGACGACGTCCGAGGGGAAGTGCACGTGATCGTTGACGCGAGAGACCGCCACTCCGGTGGCGATGGTGTAGACGATCGTCGGCACGATCCAGCCGTCGTAGTGGCCGGCGACGGCCGTGGCGAAGGCGAAGGCGTTTGTGGCGTGACCCGACGGGAAACTCTCGAAGTGTCCATTCAATGGATGGAAGGAATGGCTCCCTTCGTTCTGGATCGGCCTGGCGCGTCCGAAGGCCCGTTTGAGCAGGGGGGTGACGATGCCGGCCGCCCACAGCTCCGACTCCAGCGAGTCGCGACCGGCATCGCGGAGGTTCGTGTCGTGGATCCCCGCGCCGGTGGCGATCATCAGCACCGACAGGTCGATGGCGCGCTGCCCGCCGAACGGCGTGAGCGTTTTCGCGAACTGGTCGGTTGACGAGGTACGGTTCTGCTGCACCCGATCGGACGTTTGCCGGTCGGTGGCATAGAGCGCGACGACGACGGCCGCCCCTTCGGCGAAGTGCGCCCAGGTCTGCCGATCCCAGTGCAGCGGAGCCTTGGCCAGGCTCTTTGCATCTTCGACATCGCGAGCGACTTCGTGCTTCACCGCGCCCACGACGGGGCAATCATCGGCGTACGCGGGGAGTGCGAAGACGAAGAACAGGATCGCCAGGCGGGTCATCAGGGAAGGGTAACAGTCCTGACCATGAACGCTTGATGAATGGGGAACGGGTGTCGGGAGTCGGGGGTCGGGGGTCGTAGAGAGTCTCTGTTAGCGAACTCGACGCATTCCTAGTAGCTGATCTCCGACCCCCGACTCCCGACACCCATTCATGCAATGCACTCAACGCCCAGGATGTTGACCGATGTCAGAAGTACAAATAAACAGGGGGACAGAATATGTACACGAGAATTACGACCGCATTCGCGCTCGCCGCCATCCTGGCGGGCGGCGCATTCGCCGCAACGACCGCCAAGCCGAAGATCACGATGGCGCAGGCACGCGCCACCGCACTCAAGAGGGCTCCCGGCACGGTCACCAGCGCGGAGCTCGAGAACGAGAAGGGGAAGCTGATCTACTCGTTCGACATCGCCACCTCGAAGACCGGCGTGACGGAAGTCAACGTCGACGCCATGAACGGCAAGATCGTCGCCGTGCAGCATGAGAACGCGGCGAAGGAAGCGGCCGAGAAGAAGCAGGAAGCGAAAGAGAAGACGAAGCAGTGAGGTAAGTCGGGTCGGGGTGTCGGAGCGCGGCGGGAGTCGGAGTAGGGAACAGGTCCTGGCAGCCTCACGCGGCAAAACGTTCGTTGCGCTACTGGTGGCTGAGCCTTGGGCCACCAACGCCGTGCCGCCCTAACTCGTCTCCGACCCCCGACCCCCGACCCCCGACTCCCTCGGCTCGAGGATATAACCCGAGCCTCGTATCGTATGAATGAGCTTCAGCTTGCGTTCGCGATCGACGATCCGGCGCAGGCGCCCGATGTAGACCTCGATCAGGTTGGAGAAGGGATCGAAATCATCGTTCCAGACATGCTCGGCGATCTCTTCGCGGCCCATGACGCGGCCGGCATTCACGGAGAGATATTCGAGAAGTGCGTACTCCTTCGTCGTCAGTTGCAGCTCGTCGCCGCCGCGCGTGACGCGATGCGAGCGCGTATCGAGGCGGAGGTCGCCGACCTCGATGACCGGGTACTGGCGGGTTCCGCGGCGGCGCATGAGGGCGCGCAGCCGTGCCAGCAACTCCGCGAACTCGAATGGCTTCACGAGGTAGTCGTCGGCCCCTGAGTCAAGGCCCGCGACGCGGTCGGCAACGGAATCGCGCGCGGTGAGCATCAGGATCGTCGCCTCGATCCCCTGCGCGCGCAACTGCCGGCAGACTTCGAAGCCGTCCGGCGGCGGAATCATGGCGTCGAGGATGATGGCGTCGTACGACGCGGTCGCCGCCGCCTCGATGGCCGCCTCTCCCGTGGCCGCCACGTCGACCGCATACGACTGCTCCCCGAGTCCGCGAGCGATGAAGCGCGACATGTCGGGATTGTCTTCGACGACGAGGATTCGCATGGTCAGTAGATTAGTAGATTAGTGGATTCGTCGATTGGTGGATTGATCGATTCGTGGTTCGTAGATTCATAGTTCAGCGATCCGCCGGTCGGCGATCGAATCTCGAATCTACTGATCCACTAATCTACTGATCCACTCACCCACGAATCCACCCAGCATCACGTCCCCCGCGGCAGCACGGCTACAAAAACGCTCCCGTTCGCATCCGAATGTTCCAGGCGCAGCTCGCCGCCGTGCAGCTCGGCGATCCACCGGGCGATCGGAAGGCCCAGGCCGGCGCCGCCCGTGTTTTGAGGACGGGCCCGGGCGCCGCGGAAGAAGCGCTCGAAGATCCGCTCCTGGTCGGCGGGCGTGATTCCGACACCGGTGTCACTCACGCGAATCATGCAGTGCCCATCGTCAGACCCAACCTCGGCCTGAACTCGCCCTCCGACCGGCGTGTACTTCACCGCGTTCTCGACCAGATTCAGGACCAGCCGGTGAATCAGCTCCTCATCGGCGACGATGACGATATCTTCCGCGCCCGTGCAGCTCAATTCGATGTCGCGGGCCTGGGCGACGCTGCGCATCCCCCGAATGCAATCAGCGACCACCTCGCCCAGGTAAAAGCGCGACATCGACATCGGATAGCTGCCGGCATCGCCGCGCGCTAGAAGAAAAAGGTTCTGCACGATTTGTGTCAGCTTGCGCGCAGCCCGTTGCATCACCTCGATGCTCTCGCGGTAATCGTCGGCCGGACGATCGCGCCGGGCCAGGGCTACGTCCGCCTCCCCCTGAATGATGGCGATCGGTGTTCGCAGCTCGTGCGATGCGTCGGCCATGAAGCGCCGCTGGGACTCGAATGCCAGTTGCAGGCGCTCGAGCAGACCGTTGAGGGTGGCAGCCAGGAAGCC
>DATLWH010000160.1:0-8218 GCA_035576505.1 Thermoanaerobaculia bacterium
CCTGGAGCGCGCAGCCTCTGTTTTCGTGATTCTCGGACTACCGTCGAATCCACCGGCCCTGCAGGTACGCGCTGCAAAGGAATCGGCATTCTCTTCGTTCGCCTTCTACCCCATCGATCCTCCTTCCGATCAGGGAATCACCGTTCGGCCGGGTGCCGGGATCGTGCCTCATTGGTCCGCCTTTCATGAGTATGGACATGCGGCGATGTCGCTCCTGACCGTGCCGGGAGCGTGCTGCACCTTTCGCCACCCCGTATCGTCGGCTGTTTCTGAAAGCTGCGCCAAGATTGCGGAGCGGCTGTTCTACTCCGAGGAGTGGCTTCAATCGCAGGGTGTACCGCCAGGCGAGATTGCCTTGCTCAGGGAATGGGAGAGACAGTCGGAGTTGATGCGCATGCGAAGCATCCTGGCCGATATGGAACTGGAGCGCGCCCTCTATCGCGATCCCAAAGGTAACGTCATGCGCCAGTACATCGCCATCGAACGCAGAACGGCGGGCGTACAGATGTCGTCCGAGTTTCCCGCGTGGGCGTTGAAACGGCATCTGGCGTTCGAACCGCTGGCGCGCGTCGATTATCTGCTGGCACGATGCGGTCAGGCGGCGGTCTATCGCCGGCTTCGACAACTGCCGGGCGGCCTGCTGGGAGGCCCGGCACGACAATTCTTGCGCGAGGAAGTGTTCCGCAACCCCTCGGGTTTGCGCTTTGAGGATTGGTTTCGAAAAGCGGTGGGCACAGAACCGAATTGCTCCGCATGGCTCGAGGACGTCGCGAAGGAGAATGAGAAAGTGAGTCTTCCCCGCCGATGAAATCCCGCCTCGTCTGGACCAGCGATCCCGAAGCCGCGAAACGTCTGCGCCAGGAGGGGGCGAGCGAGGCGCAGGCGGATCACGATCCGTCCAAACAGACCATTCGCGTGGCCATCGATCGCAAGCGCCGCGCTGGAAAGAGCGTGACCATCGCCAGCGGATTCCAGCTGAAGGCCGAGTCGCTGGCAGAGCTGGCGGCGGCGCTGAAAAAACGATGCGGTGCCGGCGGTACGTCGGGAGACGGCGAGATCGAGATCCAGGGCGATCACGTCGCGCGCGTCGCCTCCGAGCTCGAGCGCCTCGGCTACAGGGTTCGGAAGAGCTGAACGGCCTTGGGCTGCCCCCCTCTCAGAATGGCATCTTGTTGATGAAGTCCTGGGAGAACCTTACTCCTACGCCACCGTCGATCATCATCGGATCTGACGCGATGGCTCCAACCGTGATCGTGGCCGTCTCATCCACCTTCAGGGCGACGCTCGCGTGCGTCACTTCGCTGGCCTTCAGCTGCAGGTGCTCCATCTTCGCCTGTCTGAAGCCAGAGAGCGTCACCTCTACGCGATAGAGACCGTCGTCCAGGGGAGTGATGTTGAAGCCGCCATTCACGTCCGTGACCGCCGTGAGCTCGCGCGTTCCAGTCTCGTTTCGCACTGCGATGGTGACCCCGGGGATCGGTGTACCCGACTCATCACGAACCACGCCCGTGAAGACCGCAGGCTGCGAAGTCGTGACCCGTTCGATTTCGAGTTTGACCCTGGATCCATGAGTCTTGAGTCGCGGCTTCTCACAGGCCCTGGCACCGAATGCAAAGGCCGGGAGACTGCACAGTGCCGCGACCAAGGCAGCCGCCACGCGCGACGCCCGCAGCCGTATCGCTCGAATTCCCGTCGGGCAGTCGCGGGTAATCACCGTGCCGTCGGCGCGACGATACAGACGGGCGCACACTCGTCCTTCTGTCCGCATGAGGAGCTCGCGTACTTCGTCGCGCGTCATCTCCGCGAAGTTGTAGACATTGAGGCTGCAGAGCGTGCAGTGGCGCACCCGCTCATCGCCGGCCATCTCCTCCCAGGCGGCCTGGCACGGCACGGCGATACGGAGACGTCCTAATGGATCCTGTCCCATGTACGTTGGAGTCTACGGCGCAATGAGCGGGTCAGCTGTCAACGACGAGGAAACGATCGGTCGAGAAAGAGATGCGCGGCATCACATCGACATGGGGCTACCGTCAGCGGCTTGCTGATAGAGGGGCTGATGAAAAGCGTATCCGCAGATGACGCAGATCGACGCAGATAGAGGACGGTTTTATTCTGCGTACGATCTGCGTCATCTGCAGATGAGTTCCCGGTGATTCGTATCGAGCAGAGAGGGCATCAAGAGCATACTTTCGATGATCTCGTCTCGGTGACGATACGAACGACGCCGCACCACCCTGGTACTGATCGAAGCAATGAGGAGGCGCGAGCTCGAGGAGCGCTTCTGTGGAAGCGCTCCTCGATGGAACGAATCGGAGCTCGCAGGGCTAATTGCTCATGCCGCACCCGCCCAGAGGGTTTGACCGCCGACGAGGAGCGACGTCTTTGGGCCAACCGCGCGGAGCGGAATCTCGACCTCGTAGCTGCCGTCGAGGAGGTCGTGCACGACGGCCTTGGTCGGTTCGCCCTTGGTCGTGACTTCGATCTCGCCGCCAAGTCCGGGGCCGAAGAGGTGTCCGAGTTTGTTGCGCGGCGTCACCGTCAGGACGAGTTTCGTCTTCTGCCTGGCAACTCCGACGCCGCTGAGCTTCTGGCTTGCCTGGCCGGGTTTCGCGAAGACGGAGACGTACGTCATCCGCGCCACCGGCCCGCCGTCGGCCGTTTCGCAGAGTGTCTCGATCCGGTACGACGTCACGCCCGGCTGCGTGAGCCGTAGCGGCACCGTCACCTCGTGCGCAGCCGCGGCGCATTCGAGCGTGCCGCCGCGAAGGCTGCTCTGCGTTCGCTCGGTCCGGAGCAGGTCCCTCCATTCGGGATCGGCGGCCATGCTGCGCAGCTTCTCGGAGATGTGGGCGCGAACATCGCGGTGCGCGGTCTTGCTCTGTTTCACTTTGACCCGCGACTTCGGAACGCGGTGCAGCGCCTCGGCGACCGGGATGACCGGCCGGATCGTTTCGAGCGCGACATCGACGAACCGGTGCTCTGCCTCGCTGTTCGACATGCGCAGGTGCAGCGGCACGACGTCGCCCACCGCGTACGTCTTCCGCGGATAATTGATGATGCACTTCGTCTCGCGATCTTCGGCGATGACGAGCAGTTGGAACTCGACCGGCCCCGCTACGCCGGCCTCGCCGCGCACATCGACCGTCCAGTAGCCGACGTGATTCACCGTGCGCCCGTCGACGTCCACCGGAAGCAGCAGCGTGGCCACACTGCGGTCGGGATGCAGCTTCATGGCATCGTAGAGAGGGATCAGGGTACCGTCGGGCCCATGGAGCCAGAACATCAGGCTGCCGTGCTCGCTCGCCGGCCAGAACACCGCGACCGTCACCTTGCGGGCAGAACGATTGAGGTAGAACCCTTCCGTCGCCTCGCCGTTCGCATCCAGCGCGCCGCTGGCGTGGCGGACGACGGCGGGTGATCCGTGCGCGAGGCAGCTGCACAGGTCGACGGCGTAGATCAGCGCAAGGTCGGTCTGCGGATCGGTCGTGCTTCGGTAGAAGCCACCGGTCTGGTCCGCCACTCCCTGCAGGGCGGGCTCCCATTCGCTGGTCGCGCCGATGCCGATCGTGTGGACGTGCGTGTTGTACGAGGCGATATCGACGCCGGGATGCGGCGGCACGCTCGCGTGGGCGCCGGCTACCCAGCCGTCGCTGTCAATGATCTCGAAGTGCCCGTCGACGGGCGTGACCTTCGGCTGGATGTTCTGCATCCCGTCGGTGCAGAGGATGGCAAAGCGCTTCTGCGTCCCCTGGGAAGTGAGCGTGTCGAAGGCCGTCTGCAGGCCGGCGCCCATGGCCGTGTACATCCCGGTGGTGAGCGTGTCGATCTGGCCGCGCAGCGACGCTTCGTTGGCCCCGAGCGGGAGCAACTTCACGCCGCCGAGGGAGAATTCGCTGACATCGTCTGTGAAGCGCACCAGGCCCATGCGGTCGTTCGCCTGCGCGTGCTCCGTCAGCACGTCGACGACGATATTCGCCGCCTGTTTCAGCAGAAGGAGCTTCGAGTCTCCGGACGGCGCCGACGACGGTGTCGTGTTCATGCTGTCGGAGACATCGACCACGAGCTCCAGATCGACAGGGTCTCGTTTGTAGACGACTTCGAGGATCGCTTCTTCGAGCTGCGCTTCCGTGAACAAGGTCCCGCTATCAATTTGTTGGATGATGCCGTCGACGTCGATCAGGACGGTATAGGGCCAAGAGATCCCGCCCGAGACGTAGAGATTGGCGATGCTCCAGTCCGTCGTGCCGCTCCAGTTGCTGCTGTGCACGACGGGGAAGGTGATCCCGCCGGGCATCGCATTCAGCCAGTTCGTCACGTCGGCAGACGTGCCGGTCATATCAACTGCTACGAATTGGATGCTTCCGCCATACTTCTTCCAGAGGTTTTCAAGCCGCGGCAACTCCGCGGCGCATTTGGCTCACGTGTAGCTCACGAAGGCGAGAACGATCACCTTCCCGAAATGATCCGAAAGTTTGAACGGAACATTTGTGCGGACGTCGTTCGCGGTAAAATCAGGTGCAAGATCTCCAATTGATGGCATGGCGTTTTTCCTCCATTTGTGCCTTTCGGCGAATTCATACTTATGCCCCTCAATCTGCCGTGGCCGTGACTGTCATCACGGCTCTGTGTGGGCATCGTGAACGGCATCCCGAAGGACCTCCCTGACCGTCACGACGCTTGTTCTCGGGGTTCTGAAGCGCGACACCGGCGACGAGCCTGCGCGGCCTTTCCCGTCGCTGTCAGACCGCGGCAGCGTTCGGCCAGAGCAACGTGACACACGTCACATATCGATGTCCGGTGTGTGGCACGTGGGTAGAGAAATCCCCTTCTGCATCACTCCTATAGTGTAAGGAGAACTGCGACATGCGAAATGCCGTTGCATTTGCGAACAATGACGTAATTACGATCGCGTGGAGCTATGGCGAGCGCCCGGATGGGTGCATGGGCTTTGCGGTCTACCGGATCGACGACAAAGGGAAGGAGACTCCGCTGCCGAGCCACGCCGTTTTCAAGGGCGACCAGATCCGACCAGGGCAGACGACCGTGGAGTTTCCAGTTCAAAAGTTCTATTGGAAAGACGTCTACGCCCGCCCGATCGCGGAAACGTCCGGGAAACGGAGATTCCGCTATAAGATCGTCCCGCTCAGCGGCGCTCCGCATCAGCTGAAGCCGATGCCGAATCTTCCGTTCCTCGTCTCCAATGAGGTGGAGATCTCTCCGTCGATCGCGCCCCACATTGAGGCGTTCTTCAACCGCGGACTGATTTCGACGCAACATGTTGCATCGGCGTTCAAAGGGAAACCGAGCAAGACGAAACTCCTGCCGCAGATTGGGGACGCGAAGAACCCGCTTCGTGCCGATCTCTCCGGCGACATGGTGGAAGCGCTCACCGGTTTCGTCGATCGAGCCAAACGCTCCGGCGAGATCTATGCGGCGCTCTACGAGCTTGGCGATGAAGAGCTCATCAAAAAGCTTACAGGGCTCGGGAAACGGCTTCATATCGTGCTGTCCAATTCAGTGCAAAAGGAAAAGGACGAGACGACCGGCAAGACGACGGAGCACGACGGCAATCAGGACTCTCGCGACGCTCTCCACAAGTCGGGCGCAGAGAAATTCGATCGCATGATGCCGAGCAACCACATCGGCCACAACAAGTTCCTCGTCTACGTCGCGAACAGGAAACCGAAAGCAGTCCTCTTCGGCTCGACGAATTGGACGCCGACGGGACTCTGTGCGCAAACGAACAATACGCTCATCATT
Organism: Thermoanaerobaculia bacterium; assembly: GCA_035576505.1. Lineage (GTDB taxonomy): Bacteria > Acidobacteriota > Thermoanaerobaculia > Gp7-AA8 > Gp7-AA8 > JADGNZ01. Next base: position 5,761 of record DATLWH010000160.1, read on the forward strand.
GACGACGAAAAGCTCGCCACGCGCTATCTCGATTACTGGAAGCACCTGGCGAAGGACACGAAGGATGCGGCCGGAGTGTCGAAGGACCTGCAGGCGCCCCCATTGCGAGAATTCGACGCCACCGCGAAAACTTTGTCGATCGATGGAGCGAGCCTCGAAAGCTGGTTCTCGCCGAACACGCCGAAGCAACGCGGCAAGAATATGGCAGACGAAGTGCCGCCTCCGGACATGAGTGCCATCTGCAAGTACATCACCGGGGCGAAGCAGGCGATTCTTTTTCTCGCCTTCAATCCGGGCACTCCGAGCATCGCGAACTGGTGTGCGCAAGCGCAGAAGAAAGACAGCAATCTCTTTGTGCGCGGCTGCGTGACGAATCTCGACACGGCTGGTAACTACTATTACACGCTCAAAGGAAAGACCCCGCCGAAAAAGGTCAAGGGCCAGAAGAGGGTCGTGCCGGAGGATCCTCGGGTCATCGCCGCCGAAGCCTTTACCGAAGGGACCCCCGAGCAGTGGCAGAAGGAGATCCTCAATGCCGGCTTCGCGATCATCCACGACAAGATCCTGGTGATCGATCCGTTCTCGGATCACTGCGTCGTCGTGACCGGCAGCCACAATCTCGGCCACAAAGCGTCCTTCAACAACGACGAGATCCTGGCCATCATCGAGGGCAATCGCGAACTCGCCGTCGCGTACACCACGCACGTGCTCGATGTGTACGACCACTTCTCATGGCGCTACAACGTCAATCACGAAGGCCGCAACGGAACCGACCCGTACCTGAAAGACACGCCCGATAAGTGGCTCGACACGTATTTCGCGCCGGATGGATCGGTCAAAGTCGCGCAGCTCAAGTTCTGGATGAGTGCGACCATGAAGCCGGAACCTGCGCCGCACCGAAGAGGGCGTCACTGACGCTGACCAGAAAGCGAACGCCCACATCGCACGACGTCAGGAATCAAAGCGGTGGGGCGCCCTCCGCCAGGGCGCTCCCAAGCCTCGCGAAGTCCTCCAGAGACAACCTCTCCGCCCGCACGCCCTCGTCGATGCCGGCGCGGGCCATCGCCGCCAGCACGTCCTCGCGCGTGCCGAGGTCCGTCAAGTTGTTGACCAGTTTCTTGCGGCGCATGCGGAAGGAGGTGCTGATGAGATGGATGAGCGCCTCGGAGGCGAACGGTTTGCGGTCGGGATCGAGCACGACCACGGCGCTGCGCACCTTCGGCGGGGGATAGAACGACTTCGGCTCGAGGGTCATGAGGATGCGCGCTGAGGCGTAGAGGCGGACGAAGAGGGTCAGGTACCCGTAGGCTTCGTCGCCGGGTTTGGCTACGAGGCGGTCGGCTACCTCTTTCTGCAGCATGAACACGGCACGGCGGCAATGCGGATCGGCGATGACGCGGCGGAGGATGGGGGTGCCGGCGTTGTAGGGGAGGTTGCCGACGGCGCGATAGGGGCGCACCGGCATGGGAGCGTCGATGGCGTCTTCGTTGACGAGGGTGATGCGGTCGCCGAACTGGGCGCGGAGGCGGTCGGAGAGCTGGGGGTCGATCTCGACGGCGACCAGTTCGTTGGGCAAGGCGGCCAGCTTCTCGGTCAGCACTCCCTCGCCCGGGCCGATCTCGACGACGACATCATCCGGCTCGGGCTCGACCGCCTCGACGATGCGCATCACCGCGCCGCGGTTGCGGAGGAAGTGCTGGCCCCACTTTTTCTTTGGATGGCTCATGAGGGCGAACGGCAATTATTCAACAATCAACGTTCAGCTTCGCTCCCAAATGAGTTGGATTGCGCCTTCAGACAACGCGAAGCACGCCGGAGGCGCTGCCGTAGATTAGCCGGTGGCAAGCGCCGAAGGACGCGCCACCGGACAGGAGTCGCCGCCAGAACCGACCCCGGCAGGGGTCGCATAGTCGCACGCGTTGCCAGAGGAAAAACTCGATTTCAGGTTTCGGTATGCGCAGACGTCCGGTACCCCTCCGGGGTACGGCATTTGTGTGGATCGATAACCGGTGGCGGCGCTCCTTGCGTCGCTTGCCACCGGCTAATCTACGGAACGCCTCCGGCGTTCTCCGCGCAAACTTTGCCAGCGATTCCAGTCAGTCACCGATGAGGTCTGGCGATCTACAAGCAGGACGAGAGGCAATGTTGGATGTTGAATGTTGGATGTTCAATGTTGAATAGAGACCCTCGGATCATTTAACACGCAACATTGAACACTGAACATTCAACATTCGGTTTCCTACCCGCCCATGCTCCCACGATAAACTCCCGCCCATGGACCAGGCCACCATCAACACCGAGATCGCCGCGGCGCACGAGGTGATCGCGCGGCTGCGGAGCGAGGTGGGGCGGGCGGTGATCGGGCAGGAAGCGATCGTCGACCGGCTCGTCATCGCTCTCTTGATTCGCGGGCACGTGCTCCTCGAAGGGGTGCCGGGGCTCGCCAAGACGTTGCTCG
>DATLWH010000161.1:0-3489 GCA_035576505.1 Thermoanaerobaculia bacterium
TTCCGACCCACGCACCGTCCCGATCGTCCCCTGCTCGATCAGCGTCAACCGTCCACGGATCTGGTCGATGACGCCAAAGCCTGTAGTGACCGAGCCAGGATCAATGCCGAGGATTCGCACTCTGGGTGATTGTAGCTGTGAAGAGTGAGGGGTGAAGAGTGAAGAGTGAAATGTTCACCCTTATTCACCCGCTCTTCACTGTTCGCTGTTCACCCATCTTCACCCTTCACTCTTCACCCTTCACACTTCACTCTCATCCTTCCAGAACCTGACCTCATAGATCTCCCGCCCTTCCTGCCGGAACTTCGCTTCGTAATTCGTGCGCGGCGGATCGTCCGGGCCGGGAATGCGGCGCTCGCTCCGAAAGAACTGCTCGATGACCGGGGCGGCGGCTTCGTGATAGTCGCGATGGTCGGTGACGTAGATGCCGATTCCGCCCGGCGTCAGCACGCGCTTCATCTCCATCAGCACCTCGGCACGGATGATGCGCCGCTTCTGTTCTCGCTTCCGCGGCCAGGGATCGGGAAAGTAGATGTGGATCTCGTCGATCGAGGCGTCGGCAAGCATGTCGCGCAGGACGAGGAAGGCGTCGTGGTTGATGAGCCGGATGTTGCGCAGGCCGCGCCTGGCCACGCGGTCGCGGATGACGCGGTGGTAGTGCAGCGATTTCTCGATGCCGATGAAGTTCACATCCGGCTGCTCGGTCGCCGCGGAGATGAGAAAGCGCCCTTTTCCCGAGCCGATCTCCAGCACGACGCGCTGCCGGTTGCCGAATAGCTCCGCGAGGTCGAGCCGGACGAAGCCGGTCTCGCGCGGATCGATTACGAAGTCGGCGGCGGTCACCGGGGAATCATATGGAAGGATGAAGGCAGAAGGCAGAAGGCAGAAGGCTGAAAGCAGAAACTGGAGACGAGAAACCGGCACACGGGCGTCGGCGCCTTCCGCCTTCTGCCTTCTGCCTTCATCCTTCTGCCTTCATCTGACTCGTATCCGCGTCGGATTCGCCGAAACAGTCGCGCATCCGAGTCGTTATCGCGTTTTGTCCTTTTGACTTGGCGTTCTTTCGCTCTATCCTTCGGGCGTGTTCACCAGTGCGGCATTCCGTCCATCTCCGGGAGAGCGTCCTTGAACGCGCTTACGGTCGAGAGGACCGATCCGAGGCCCGCCGACCTGGCGCCGATGGCGACACGCCGCGAGGCCGACGATCTCGACTTCGGCCGTTTGTACGAAGACAACTTCAGCCTCCTCGTGGCCATCGCCGTGCGCAAGTTTCAGGTTCCCGATGTCGATGCCGAGGCGCTGGCACATGAAGTGTTCCTCTCGTACCTGAAACGGAAGAACGACATTCGCGACCTGCACCCGTGGCTGATCGGCGCCATCTGTCACGCCTGCCGCTATTTCTGGCGCCAGAACGGCCGGCGGACCGAGCAGCTCGATCAAGAGCTGGCACTGCTCCGCCCTGATCCGGCATCGGCCGGCATCGTGGATCTGTTGCCGGCGCAGCTCGCCGTGCGCGAAGTGCTCGAAGCGCTGCCGCCGCGATATCAGGAGATCCTCCGGCTTCGCTATTACGAGGGCTACAGCATTCGGGAGATCGCCGACTACCTCGGCGTCACCGCCAAGTACACGCAGAAGCTCGTTGCCAGGTGTTTGCGCCGCGCGGAACAGACCCTCAACCCTTCTCCGAAGAGGAAGAAGCCATGAACCACTCCGACGATCTCCGGCACATCTCCGATTGTCCTTCGTGCCGTCAGCGGTTCACCGAGAACGTGCTGCCGTTCGACGCCGTGCGGCGCCGCGAAGGCGCACGCGAGTTCCTGGCCGCGGCGGCGCTGCTGGAGCGCGAGCGTGACGGCGCGGGGGACATCGTGGAGCGCCATCTTCGGGATACGCCGATGGATGAATGGCCGCGGCTCGCCGAATCGCAGCCACTGCGCAACAACGCCGCGCTCGAATGGATGAGCGAGGAGGTGCGGAAGCGGCTGGAGCGTAACCCTGTCGAAGCGCTGGCCATCGCCAACCTCGCTGCCTCCATCGCCGAGTCGCTCCTGGCAGGCACCTACCCTGCTGTCGTCCTGGGGCAGATCCGTTCGACGGCGTTGCGCGACCGCGCCAATGCCCTCCGATACCTCGGCCGGCTCGACGAGGCCTACGACTCGATCGCAACGGCGGAAGCCCGCCTTGACGCGTTCCCCGGCGCGGCACTCGATCGCGCCGTCGTCTGGCTGGTCAAGGCAATGATCCTGGGGCAGATGGATCTCTTCGATGACGCCGAAGCGATGATCACCGCAGCCAGCGGCATCTTCGCGGAAGTCAACGATTCGCCGCGATTCCTGCAGGCCGGCCTGGTTCGCGGAAATCTGCTCGTCCGCCAGAAGCGCTATGAGGACGCGCAACAGGTATTCCGCGATCTGCTCAGCGTTGCCATCTCAGGGCGCGATGTCGAGACGCAGGCCCGTCTGCAAAACAACCTCGGGCATTGCGCAACGTGTCTCGAGGATTACGGAAGCGCGAGCATTCATTTCTCGCAAGCAATCGCCCGATTCACCGATCTCGGATTCACCGGCGAAGTTGCCCGCACCGAGCGCGGCGCGGGTGTCGTGCTCATCGGGAAGGGTCAGATCGGCCTCGGCATGGCCCGTCTACGCGAAGCGCGGCAGACGTTCGCCGCCCTGCACATGCCGGAAGAAGCGGGACTCTGCGCACTTCGGCTCATCGAAGCGATGGTCGAACACGGTCAGACGGATGAAGCGCGTGCTCTTGCGGCCTCGGTCGTCGACGAATTCACCGCCGCGGCGCTCGACGCGCGCGCAATCGAGGCCGTGGTTCGCCTGCGCGCTTCCCTTGACGCGGACGGTGCGACGGCCGAAGCCGTGCGCACCGCCCACGCGCTGGTGCAGAGCCTCACGATCGATCAGGCTGCCGCGAGCTGAATCCCGCTCACGGCTTCGGCCAGGACAGATCATCCAGCCCGACGATGTGCCGGATGATTTTGACGAACTTCGTAACAAATGACGGCTCGAAGCCGCCCTTCGATGGAATCGCGTAGAGATTGGAAGCGGTGAGTACGGCGATGAGCGAAGCAGCAGCAAGACCTCTGGATACACGACGCATAAGCCCTCCGGATGTGCCCGGCGACGCGCCGGGGCGAGATTTTTCGGGAGGGCGCCCTCACTTCTAGCGTGACGAAAGTACGATATTTGCTACCCCATCATTGAGAAATATTTTGCACACACCGGAATGGATGACGTCGCCTTCGGGGACTCCTTTTCCTCTACCCTGCGGGCGTGTTATCGTCCCGGGTATTCCGCACAATTCAAAGACTCCCGAAGCGCTAGCGGCCTCGAGGTACGAGGCTCTCCCGATGGCGCCCGCGGCGGTCCGTGAACCGCCACCGGCCCCTCCGCGCAGCGCCTTCGACGAAGCTCACTTCGCCCGGCTCTATGAGGACAACATCGGTGTGCTCATGGCCGTGGCCGTGCGCAAGTT
>DATLWH010000162.1:0-2738 GCA_035576505.1 Thermoanaerobaculia bacterium
GGGTGGATCGTCAAAGGTCAGACCGATCCGGTGTTCGAGAAGGCCGCATGGAACATGAAGCCCGGAACGCTGAGCGGCATCATCGAGACGAAGTTCGGGTATCACCTGATCCTGGTCGAAGACCGCGAGCCCGCCGGCACCGAGCCGTTTGCGGCCGTTCAGTCGAGCATCCGCGAGTACCTGCTGTCGCAGAAGGCTCCCGACGTCATGGGCACCGTGACGAAGCTGACGAACGAGCTGCGGGCGAACAGCCGCATCAGCGTGTTCCCCGAGAACATCAAATAGAACCGAAACGACGGGTGTCGTCGGTTGCCCAAGGCTCTAACCGCGCCAGACTCCTAGGAGGCGGCGCTCGCGGAATCGCGAGCGCCGTGCGCAGCTTCCCACTCCTCGGCTTCGGCCGAGAAAAGGTTGATGCGTGCCTTCTTGTATTCGCGCGTCGGGTAGAGTGCCTGCTTGGCATCGATGCCGGTGTCGATTGCGAGGTCGTTGATGACCGACTCGCATTCATCGACGGAGCGGCCGTGCACGATCGTGTAGAGGTTGTACGGCCAATCGTCGTAGACGGGCCGGAGGTAGCAGTGCGACACGGCCTTGTTCTGCGACATCTTCGCGGCGACGTTCTCGACCTCGCCGGCCGGAACGATCCAGACACCCATGGCGCTGGCGGCGAAGCCGGTCTTTCGCGGCTGCACGACGGCGCTGTAACGGCGGATGTATCCGCGCTTCAGCAGCGACTTGGCGGAGGCGAGCAACTCGTCGGCGGCGACCCCGTTGGTCCTCGCCATCGCCTCGAACGGACGAGGCTGAAGCGGCAAGTCGCGCTGGAGGAGCCGGACGGACTCGATCTCCAGCGGCGTAAGCGGCGCGAACTGCACGTCACCGTGTGACTCGTCGGCGTCGTTGCTCCCTTTGAACTGACGCAGCGTCGGAAGCGCACGGACGGTGTCGCAGCCCGCCTCGTCGCCGAGAACTTCGATCGTCCTCTCGAGACCGAGGTGCGAGGTCGGCGAGACAGCGATCGTGAACCAGAGATTGAACTGGTTGTTGCGGCGGTAATTCTGCGTCACTCCGGGATGCGCGTTGATCACCACTGCCGCCTCGTCGATCCGTTCGGAATCGACTTTGGCCGCGACGAGACACGATCGATACCCGAGCGCGCGGGCATCGAACTGCGCCGCGAGCTGCCGCAGATGGCCCTCGCGTTTCAAGCGCTCGATGCGCTTGATGACTTCTTTCTCCGACATGTCGATCGCCTGTCCGATGAGGGCGAACGGTGTGGAGACCAGCGGAATCTCACTTTGCAGGGTACCCAGCAGCTCACGGTCCCGTTGATCGATTTCCTGCATTTGGATCCTCGGCTACGTTGTGGCGTTGGGATGTTGGGGATACGCCGATTGTATGAGATCGGGCGCCGGTTCACCAGCTTTCAAATGGAGGAATCGGCGACGGGTCCCCAACAATCTTCGGAAACTCGCTGGCATCAAGCCGCTCGTCGAGCGCGCCGCGTGCCAGAAGGCCCGCAATCCACTCCCGGTGTCCCCTGGCGGCCTCTTCGGCGGACGTACGGTCGATACCGCACCAGCGCCTCGGAAACCCCTCCAGTTTCTGCAGAGCGGCGTCGAAAAGCCGCAGCGCGCCGGGGTACGTACCACGCTTGACGTGGTGATAGGCCGCCGCCAGCTGGATGAGGCCCTGGAGAAAAAGGTGGACGTCTGACTCCGCCTCCAGCCAGATGGTCTCCCACGACTCGTGAGCGTCCCAGAACTCGGCGGCGTTGAAGTGATCGAGGCCGGCGCGGAAATGGGCGGCGAAGTCGGGCTTGCTCAGCCGCCCGCCCTCGTTCCCCTGCGCAGCGTCTCGCACATTGCGGTCGTGAAGTCAGCCGTCGTGCCGCTGCCGCCGATATCGCGCGTCCGATGCTCGGGACCGGAGTCGAGCACCTTCATGATCGCGTCATCGATCCGTTTGGCCGCAGCCATCTCGCCGAGGTGCTGGAGCATCAGCACACCCGATTTCAGCAGGGCCAGTGGGTTCGCCCGGTTCTGGCCGGCGATGTCGGGAGCACTTCCGTGAACCGCCTCGAATACCGCCCCGATTTCCCCGAAGTTTGCGCCGGCCACAACCCCCAGACCGCCCACCAGACCCGCCACCAGATCGGAGACGATGTCGCCGTAGAGGTTCTCGAGGAGCAGGACGTCGAACCGGTTCGGGTCGGTGACCAGCTGCATGCAGAGGTTGTCGATGATCTTGTCATCCGCCTCGATGTTCGGATACTCCCTGGCCACGTTGCGGAAGCACTGGAGGAAAAGCCCGTCCGACAACTTCATGATGTTGGCTTTGTGGACCGCCGTAATCCGTTTGCGACCGTGGGTGCGCGCATACTCGAAGGCGAAACGGGCGATGCGGGTCGAAGCGCGCTCGGTAATGATCTTGATCGACTCCACCACCCCCGGCACGACCTCGTGTTCGAGACCGCTGTAGAGGTCTTCCGTATTCTCGCGAACGACGATGAGGTCGACGTTCTCGAAGCGGGTGATGATGTTCGGCATCGACTTGACCGGCCGCAGGTTTGCGTAGAGGTCGAGGGTCTTGCGCAACCGGACGTTGATCGAGGAGAACCCGGTCCCGATGGGCGTGGTAACCGGTCCCTTCAAGGCGACCTTGTTGCGGAGAATCGACTCGATCACCTCGGGCGGCAACGGGTCGCCGAACCGCGAGATTGCTTCCGCGCCGAC